>JAJFID010000037.1 GCA_021775325.1 Rhodospirillales bacterium | reverse complement strand
TCTGGATATCTATGATCCCGAGGCTAGTGGCATTCCCGATGGCATTATCCAGTACGACACGCTGACAGATACTGGTGTGGGTTCGGCCAACGGTTATGTGTCTGGCACTTACTACGCTGAACAGTGGGAAGTAACGGCGCTTGGCGATGTTAATGGTGATGGTGATGATGACTTTGCCATCTTCGTAAACGAAGAATACACCGCCAATTTTGTGGTGTTTGGCGACGACCTATTTGACCAGCAGGACATTGACGATGGCCTGATCGATGGTGTCAGCGCCGGTCAGCAGATCGGCGATCTGAAAGAAGCCCATGCCAGTGCCATAACGGACAGCAATGGCATTAACACCGGCCTGATTACGTCTGGCACGGGCGAGCACGGCCTGACCTTCTCCCACAGTTATCTGGGCACTGATTTCTCTATTTTCTCGGTCCAGACCGCTGGCGACGTGAACGGCGACGGCATCGATGACATGCTGGTGCACACCTATTATGAGGATGCTGGCAGTGATACCCCGCATCAGGCGGTCATCGTATTTGGTGGTGACAGTCTGGTGGCGGCTGATGCCAATGGCGGCACAGCCGACGGCGATATCAATACAGACCATATAACCAGCAGCACCGGGTTCGTTCTGAACAACTTTACAGACGATAGCACCGGTTTCTACTCCGATATCACGTCGCTGAGCGCCATCGGTGATTTCAATGGTGACGGATATGACGACATCGCTGTCGGTGCCACATTTGCCCGGATATATGACAATGATGCAGGGGCTACTTACGATGGCGCCACCTTCATTGTGTTTGGCGGAGACCACCTGGTTAACGAAAACGTCAGCCAGGCTCCGGCCTATGATGGCTGGCTGAGCCTGTCTGATTTCAGCGCGGATAACGCGATCATGCTGTCGGGTAACTACGTTGGTTCCTACATTGCCGGTGGCGGCGATGTGAACGGCGACGGTTACGATGACCTGATTGTCTCGGCTGGCACCGATACCCAGTACACCATTGGTTACAGCTTTGTCGTGTTCGGTTATGGACCGGACGGCACCACGCTTGCCAACGTTGAAAACGTCATCGGTTCCAACTTTGATGACCAACTGCAGGGTGACGGGTTCGATAACGTCATCGTTGGCGGTTACGGCAGTGATGTGATCACCGGTGGAGCCGGTAACGATACGCTGTCCGGTGGTTACGGCTATGGCCTCGATGCTGTCGGCGCCATCAACGATTACTCAGCAAATATCCAGAACAATACTTTCCGGTTCGAGTACGCGTCTGATTCCAGTTACGGCGGCGGTGACACCATCACCGATTTCAATGGCAACTATGACAGGATACAGCTCGACGGTATCGGTACGCACGTGGGCGATATCACCTTCCTGGGCGAGGAGAGCGTTGTTGATTTCTCCGGCAACGGCGAAGCAGAAGCCCTGTTCGATGATTCCTATGGCCGTCTCGACATTGACGTGGATGGTGATGGCGCCGCTGACATGTCCATCTATGTGGACAACGCAAACAGCACCGATTTCACCGGCACGACAATTTACTCCACAGCCCGTGATGCGGCGACGGATCAGGACGATCTGCTCGCTGGTGAAGATGTCACGGGCGTTGGAGAGGTTATTTCCGGTGGCGGCGGTAATGATGTTATCTTTGGCCTCGGTGGTAACGATACGCTGTCCGGTGGCGACGGTGATGATATCCTGCATGCCGGTTATGGCTCCGATACGCTGAGCGGCGGTGCCGGAATCGATACGGCGGTATTCTCCGAGTACTCCGTAGATTCCTTCGACGTCAAAGTGGAAACCGACGGATCACTGGAATTCAAGTTTGGTGCCGAAACCAATCAGGTCGGCGCCGATGTGGAGTACGTGGTGTTCGGAACGGGTCCGGCGGCACAGACCATTTCCACCGAAGCCTTCCGCACCTCCAACGTGGCCCCCGAACTGATCGGTGCCGACGCCGACCTCAGTGGTCTGGAATTTGATGGCGTTGATGACGATGTTGAAGTTGCCGGCTTCAGCGACTTTGCAACAGGCGGCGGCAGTGTGACTTTCGAAGCGTGGGTCAAGACTGAAACCACAGGCGGCGACCTGCCATTAAGCGACAAGTTGAATATACTTTATGTGGGCGATAATTCGGCCGTCGGGCGTGGTGTGACGCTGGCTGTCGATTTGAATGGCCAATTCGCGGTCGGCATTCACGGCGATGCGGATTATCCCAGTGGCACAGTTATCGCAGACGGTGCCTGGCATCACGTGTCGATGGTCTACTCGGGCGCGGCATCGGGCGGCGACAACAGCTTCCAGATGTTTGTTGATGGCCAACCCACAGGCGCACCTGTAACGGGTGTTACCCTCGACCTGATCCAGGGTGAAGTGGCTATCGGCCGCAGTATTGATGACGTCCAGTACTTCGAAGGAGAAATTGCCGAGGTTCGTACATGGGATGTGGATCGCAGCGACACCGATGTCGCCGAATCCTACGACAAGGAACTGACCGGTGATGAAGCTGGTCTGACAGCCTACTGGCAACTTGATGATGCCGATCCTGACACGGGCATCATATCCAACGTGGTCGACGGCGGTGCGGAAGCAACCGTCGCCAAGGGTGCGCCGAGCGATCCGTTTGCACCGGTCTTCAGTTTCGATGGCGGCACACGTGTCGATCTTGCGTCTGCTGGCGATCTGGGCATGGCTGATGGCGTGTTTACATGGGAAGGCTGGATCAATACCACCACGGCTGATTCCAACATCTTCTCGTTTGGTGACAACGTGGCATCCGAGAATCTTTATCTCGGCATCCAGTCCGGCGGGTTCCTGCATGTGGACAGCACGGGTCAACCCGGTACGATCGGCACAACTCTTGTAACCGATGGTGCCTGGCATCACGTGGCGGTCACGTACGACAACGGCACCGCTAAAATTTATCTGGATGGCAATGCCACGCCGGAATCCACGCATACCTTCAGCACGGTTCCCACATTTGAGACCGACGACACGGTCCAACTCGGTGTCCATACCAGCCTGAGTACCGGTTACTTCGATGGCGAAATGACCGATGTGCGCATCTGGGATGATGTACGCGACCCGGCGCTGATCGATTTCTTCAAGGACAACGATCTGCCCGACGGCAATGCAACGCTCAAGGGTCAGTATCTGCTGAATGAAGGTACAGGTGCTAGTGTTGCAAATTCGGCAGACGATACCGGCGCAACCGATGGCACGGTTACAGGCACGGCCAGTTGGTCCAACTCCACGCCAAGTACGCCTAATGAACATATCCTGACGCTTGACGGCACAGGCAGTGTTGACCTGACCACCGTTGGTGATCTGGGTATGGACGACGGTGAGTTTACCTGGGAAGGCTGGGTCCGGACCGATTCGACAACGGAACAGTATCTGTTCTCGGCGGGCGTCGACGCTGCCGGTCAGGACGTCAGCCTGATTATCGAGGCCTCAACGGGTAAAGTGTTCGCTGACTCATTCAGTCAGGGCGAAGTAACCCCGAGTTCTGTATCCGTCAATGACGGCGAATGGCATCATATCGCCGTAACTTATAATTCCGCGGCTACCGCGACCATTTACATTGACGGTGTGGCCGATGGTGGCCAGACCCTGGCCCCTGTACCGACACTGGCGGCGGGCGCGTCTGCCCAAATCGGCATCAGTGCGGACGGCACGCAGGGCTCCGCCTTTATTGGTGACATCGCCGATGTGCGCATGTGGGATGACGTTCGTACGGCCGAGGAAATTGATTTCTTCAAGGATAACGATCTGTCCTCGAACGCGTCGGACGGTTTGACCGGTAACTGGAGCTTTGATGAAGGCGAAGGTACCGCCGCCGCCGACAGTTCCGGTTCTGGCAACGACGCCACTATTACCAACGAAACGTGGAGCGATCAGGACGCACCACCCATCATCTCCGCCGTTATCGTGGATAATGTGCCACCACTGTCTGCGGATGGCAGCCAGATCGAGTCAATTTTCTTCGACGGTCTAAGCGATCACATCGATATTGACGGTACGGGATTGCTTCCCGGCATCACTGACTTTACATACGAAATGTGGGTGAGCTTCGAGGATCAGGACGTCAATCGGACGTTACTGTCCGTCGGTGGCGATCCGACGACTGGTGATGGTGGAATCACGCTCGGCGTGGACAGTGCGACAAATGCGCTGAAGTTCAACTATCCGGGTACCGCACATGTCCTGATCGGCGATGATGTGATTGCTGACGGCGGCTGGCATCATGTGGCTGTCACGCGTCTGGGCAATGATGTGACGCTTTACGTCGACGGCAATGCCCAATCGACGACGCTGAATGTTGCCGCCGTTGATATAAACAGCAACAACATCGTCATTGGCGAGACTGCCCACGGGCAGAATGATCATCTGGGGAATATTGCCGACCTGCGTATCTGGGACTCGGCGCGAATAGAATCCGATATTGCCGACAACATGGACAGCTACATTGATCCGTCGACGATCGGTTTGATCGCTAACTTCCGACTCAATGAGTCAGATCCCGCGACCATCGCTGACACCATGGACAATGCCGTGGTCCTGTCAGTCAACGGACCGACGGCAGATACGGACCCGGCTCCGGTTGCGGCAACCACCGTCTTTGGCGACGAAAACGAGGTTCTGTCCGGTACGCTGTTTGGCGATGCGGGTGAGGCCACACAGACCGTGACATTCGAGTTGGTCACGGCATCTGCTGTTAACGGTGTCGCCGTGGTCAATGGCGACGGCACCTTCACCTTTACACCGACCACGGACTTCGTCGGCGCGGCATCCTTCGATGTCACCCTGACCGATGGCCTGTCAACCACCACGGCCACCATCAATGTGGATGTGGAAGCTGCCGTCGTTGACAGTGGTGGTGGTTCCGGCACGCCGACCACGGGAGATGACTTCCTGGTTGGTACCAGCGCGATTGATACAATTGATGCCCTGGCCGGTAATGATACCATTTACGGCTTCGGTAACGAGGATGTGCTGACCGGTGGTGCCGACAACGACTTTATCTACGGCGGTGACGGCAATGATACGCTGACCGGCGACGATGTGGCCGATACGCTGACGGGTGCCGATAACCTGTTCGGTGAAGCGGGCGATGACATCATCAATGGTGG
>JAJFID010000360.1 GCA_021775325.1 Rhodospirillales bacterium | reverse complement strand
GCGCGCCGTAACCGCAGCCCAGATCGTTGATGGTCGAGTCACCCGTGGCGCAGTCCGCCGGATCAAACACCCGGCTTAACAAATCGAAGCGCTGTTTGACGTTTCTGGCGTCGGACCAGAACACGCCCTTGGGCGAAGCCCCGTACTGGGTGTAGCGGCGGCGGTAGGCCGTAACGACGGGTTTGAGCATGCCGACGGCCTGTTGCAGCACGGCATCGGTGCTGCCCGGTGGCGTGACATCGTCGAACTTCTGACTTGCCGGAAATGCTGTGTGAAACAGGCTTTTCAGTAGGTTGCCCACGATGGCTTCCTTGGTGCGAGGCGGGCGTCGCCTGCGTTTAGCGTTATGGCGTCGTTCACATAATCCAGTTTGATCACGGCCAGCCCGACTGTGCCGCATGAAGACCGCATTTCGCCCGCTTCCCGGTCGTCCGCCATAATGGGCGTGCCCGGCTCCGGGGCTGGTCCGTCGATGTCCACGGGCATGAGGCGTTTTTTGACCAGACCGCGATGTTTGGTTCGCGCGGTGACTTCCTGGCCCATGTAACAGCCCTTGCCCCAGTCCACGCCGTTCAGTTCGTCGAAACCGTTTTCCAGCAGAACCGATTTCTCGACCACCAGATCGCGGCTGCCGTCGGGCAGGCCCAGCCCGATACGATGCTGGTCATAGTCTGCATACGCCACAGCTTCTGAACCAAGCGTCGCCAGATCAAATGAGCCTTTGCGCTGCATCGCACGGACGCCGGCATCCGCCAGTCTGGGGTCAACATAGATACATCCGACGTCAACCGGTCGGCCCATGCCGGGTGTTGAGTCCAGCCCGGCGGTGTCAATCGCATCGTTACCAAACACGACAGCCACGTCGTATTGATCGCTGACATCCTCCAACTGTACCTTGGCACGCAGCTTGTACATGGCAAGGCGCTTGATGAACGTATCGATCCGCGCCCGTTCCGTATCCACGAGGATGGCGTCACCATCGCGGGCCATGAAGAAGTCATACAGGTACTTGCCCTGCGGGGTCAGGAACGCGCCGTAACCGGCGTTTGTTTCCGTCACCTTTTCCACATCGTTGGATACGATGCCCTGAAGAAAACCGGTGCTGTCGTCGCCAGTGACGGCAATAACGCCGCGATCCGGCAGGTAGGTATGAAAGCTCATGGCATGATCCAGATAAATTTGACTGGCTGCAAACATAGTCTTCCGCCAAATGTTCTGCCAGTACTCAAAGCTGGTAAATCGGGATGCCCCTTGCAAGGTGTTGGAATCACAGTATAAAGACGCCATATGCGTATTCTGTTCATCACCGCGACACGAGTGGGTGATGCGGTCCTGTCTACGGGGCTGCTGGCCCATCTGATTGAGCAGAATCCGGGTGCACACGTCACTATTGCCTGTGGTCCTGCGGCGGCTGGTCTGTTTGAAGCGGTTCCGGGTCTGGAACGCATTATTGTCCTGAGAAAAAAGAAACTGTCCCGGCACTGGATTGATCTGTGGTTACAGACCGTGGGTACCCGGTGGGACATCATCATGGATATGCGTAATGCGCCCATTACCTATCTGATTCCCCACCGCAAAGGCTGGCACATGGGCCGTCAGCGCATGGACGACCACCGTCTGATCCGGAACTCGGCGTTGCTGGGGCTGGAAGATCATCCACCCATGCCGCGACTGTGGACCAGCGCAGCGCAGGATGAAAAGGCGGCCCTGGTGCTGCCCGAATACGGCCCGACCATCGCGTTTGGCCCCGTCGCCAACTGGAAACCCAAGACCTGGCCCGCAGAGAATTTTATCCGTCTGTTCGAACGCCTGACCGACACAGACGGTCCGCTGCCGGGTGCACGTGTCGCCGTGTTCGGGACCATGGAGGAGCGCCTGCAGGCGGCTCCGTTGCTGGAGAGGATTCCAGCCTGTCAGCGGGTTGACCTCATGGGCCTGGTCAGCCTGCTGGAGCTTTATGCCTGTCTCAAGCGCACTCAGGTATTTGTGGGCAACGATTCAGGCCTCATGCATATGGCGGCGGCGGCGGGCATTCCCACCATCGGCCTGTTTGGCCCGAGCCGGGAACAGCATTACGCGCCCTGGGGCGAACATTGTCGTGCGGTGCGTGGTGAACTTGCATATGACGAAATCTTCCCGGCAGACTATGATTACCGCAATGCGGATCATCACGAACTGATGGCGGACCTGAGTGTGGATAAAGTGTTTGCGGAAACTGTATCGCTGCTGAAAACGGTGGCGGCATGAGTGACGCGCGTAATGACGTTGCCCTGTCGGCGCTGGTGGTTGCCCATAATGAAGAGGCCCGCCTTACCGCGTGCCTCGACCGTCTGAAATTTGCCGACGAGATCGTTGTGGTGCTGGACAAATGCACGGATGACACAAAAGACATCGCCGCCCGATACACAGACAGACTGCTGGAAGGTTCATGGGACATTGAAGGCGACCGCCGCAATGCGGGGCTGGCCGAATGTCGCGGTGACTGGGTACTGGAAGTCGATTGTGATGAATGGGTTACAGAGGAACTGGCAACCAGTGTCAGAACAACCGTTGAAACCTCCACCCATGACTGGCACGAAATATCCGTCGACAACTACATCGGTGACCGGCTGGTACGCTATGGCTGGGGCGGATCGTTTGGCACTTCGGCCGTGCCGCGCCTGTCCCGGAAAGGCGTCAAGAAATGGGGACGGCAAAGTGTTCATCCAAGCCTGACGTGGACGGGCACAAAAGGCCCGCGGCTGAGCGGCTACCTGATCCATTACGTGGACCGGAATATTTCCGACGTGATTCGGCGGCTGGACAGTTATACCACCGCCAAGGCCCGGGATATGCGCGCCCGGGGCGAGATCGGTTCCACCGCCAATAATGTGCGCCGGCTGTTTACGCGCTTTTTCAAGTGTTATGTCTCACGCAAGGGGTATCGGGAAGGCGGTTATGGCCTGTTGATCGCGCTATGCGCCGGGCTGTACCCGTTACTGTCCCACCTCAAGGCCAAGCTGGAGGACGAGTAAGTGCGCCTGCTTCAGGTCATGGCGGGCGCACAGCACGGCGGCGCCGAAGCGTTTTTTGAACGGCTGGTCGGTGCGCTGAGTTCCACGGACATTGAGCAGAGGGTCGTGGTTCGGAAAGACCCGGAACGCGTGGCGAGGCTGACGGGTTTTGGCGTTACGGTGTCAACATTGCCGTTTGGCGGCTTGCTGGATATCTACACGCCGCTGGCGTTGCGCTGCATCGCGAAACATTTCGATCCGGACGTGGTACTGACCTGGATGAACCGGGCAACCCGTATGATGCCGCGCGGCAACCATATTCACGTGGCGCGACTGGGCGGGTTTTATGATCTCAAATATTATCGTGAATGCGATCATCTCATCGGCAATACAAAGGGGATCGTGGATTATCTGATCGGACAGGGCTGGCCTTCGGAACGGGCACACTATCTGCCGAATTTTGTCACCGTGGATGCCCCCACACCACCCGTATCGCGCGACAGCCTGTCCACGCCTGAAGGCGTGCCATTGCTGCTGAGCATGGGGCGGCTGCATACCAACAAGGCGTTCGACGTGCTGGTCAATGCCATGGCGGGTATGCCCGACGCATATCTGTGGATCGCGGGCGAAGGGCCGGAACGGCTTGCGCTGGAAACGCTGGCCTACAACCGCGGCGTGGATCAGCGTATCCGGTTTCTGGGCTGGCGTGAGGATGTGGCGGCGCTGCTGGCGGCGAGCGACATCTACGTGTGTCCGTCCCGGCATGAGCCCCTGGGCAATGTGGTGATTGAGGGCTGGGCAGCAGGCAAACCCGTCGTCGCCGCAGCGGCGCAGGGGCCAACGGAGCTGATTACGGACCATGAAAATGGCTTGCTGGTGCCTGTTGATGATGCCGACGCGCTGGCAGAGGCGATCAACGGGTTAGTGGCGGATCCGGCATTGGGCGAGCGTCTTAGCCGTGCCGGGGCAAAGTCTTATGAAGCCGCGTTTACCAAAGACGTGGTGGTGCAGCGCTATCGCGACTTTTTCGACCAGATTATGGCGCACCGCTGATGTGTGGCATCGCCGGAATCATGATGACGGGTGGTGCGCCGGTGGATGGCGGCGCCATCGACCGGCTGTCGGGCGCATTACTGCATCGGGGCCCGGACGGCGAGGGCAGGCATTCACGAGCGGGTGTCACACTGGTTCAGCGGCGGTTGGCGATTATCGATCTGGAAGGCGGCGATCAGCCCCTTTATGGGCCGGACGGCAAGGCTGGTCCGGCGCTGGTTGCCAATGGCGAGATCTACAATTACCGGGAACTACGCGGCTCCATGGCGGACGTGGTGTTTGCGACGGCATCCGACTGCGAGCCGCCCCTGCATCTGTACCGTCAGCACGGTCTGGAGTTTGTGCGCCACCTGCGCGGCATGTACGCCATCGCCATTGACGATCCGGCTGAACAGCGACTTGTCCTGGCCCGCGATGCGTTTGGCATCAAGCCGCTCTATTACGCCGAAACATCCGCGGGTTTCGTGTTTGCCTCGGAAATTCAGGCCCTCCTCGAAAGCGGACTGGTAGACGCCAGCCTTGTAGACGGCAAACGGGATGAGTTGCTGCAGCTCCAGTTTACGACAGGGCGGCAAACCATTTTTGCCGGGATCAACCGGGTGCTGCCGGGCGAGGTGCTGGTTGTCCGGGATGGCAGGATTACACAGCGTCAACGCCATGCAGCCCTGCCCGAGGGCGGAACCCGGGGACTTTCCGAAAGCGAGGCGATCCGCCTGCTGGATGAGTATCTGGAAGAAAGCGTCAACCTGCATCAGCGCGCCGATGTGGACTACGGCATGTTCCTGTCGGGCGGCATCGATTCCTCTGCGATCCTCGCCATGATGGCACGGCTGAATGTGCGCCCTGTTCAGGCCTTCACCATCGGATTTGACGGCACCGGTGTGCACGATGAACGCGCCCTTGCGCGCCGTGCGGCGGCCAGTGTGGGTGCTGATCATGAGGAGGTTTCGTTCGGCGAACAGGATTTCTGGAACTTGCTGCCCCGCGTTGCCGCCGCCATGGATGACCCGGTCGCCGACTACGCCATACTGCCCACCTACAAGCTGGCGCAGACCGCCCGTGAAGCCGGACTGAAGGTTATTCTGTCCGGTGAAGGCGGCGACGAGTTGTTCGGCGGTTATGGCCGCTACCGCCGCGCGGCACGCTGGAAGATTTTCGGCGGACGTCCCATGCGTCAGTCCGGCACTTTTGACGGATTGAATATTCTGCGCCAGCAACCGGCGGGTTGGCGTCAGGGCATTGCTGATGCTGAAACCCGTGTGGGCCACGCAGGCCGCACTCGTCTGCAGGGTGCCCAGGCTGTGGACATGGCCGACTGGCTGCCCAATGATCTGCTCGGTAAACTGGACCGGTGTCTCATGGCGCACGGGATTGAGGGCCGGGTGCCTTTTGTTGATCCGGTGCTGGCGGACTTTGCCTTCCGGCTGCCGGACCGGCTCAAAACCAGTCGGCGGCTGGGCAAGTTGCTGTTGCGAAAATGGCTGCAGCAGACCCTGCCCGTCTCGCAACCGTTCACACCTAAAATGGGTTTCACAGTGCCCGTTGGCGAATGGATCGGCGCAAAAGCCGACAGGCTGGCACCCCTGGTGGCGGGGCGCGACAGCATTCAGGCCCTGTGCACCCCCGGCACTGTCGAGGGGCTGTTCAGGGTCGCCGCCGCCACAGATGCCAAGCGCGAAAAGCAGGCCGCATGGGCACTGCTGTTTTACGCCCTGTGGCATGCCCGCCACGTGGAAGGACTCAATGCTGAAGGCGACGTGTTCGAGAGTCTGGCAACCGCCTGAGTCGCTCAACGTGGCTCTGGGAAAGGCGACCGATTATTGTCAATGTCGGCCAGTCAATCCGAAGCGGACGTTCCGTTGACAGTAGAAACAACGTCCGAGAATGATCCATAGCCGAAGTTTTCTGAAGATCGTCAAACCGTGGTCTGTAGAGTGCATTGAGACAAGTGAACATTTCTCGAGTTTGAAAGCAAGAAACAGATAGCTCACTCGATGCTTGTCCGATTACTCTCCCGAAGCCTGATTAATCTGGAGAGGAAGACTGATGAACACCCCAAAAACAATGGACGGGCAGGACTGGAGTCTCTTGATCCTGCTTTCGGTCCTGTGGGGCGGTGCTTATTTCTTCGGAGGGGTCGCTGTCAAGGAACTACCGCCACTGACCGTTGTGCTGGCCCGTGTGTCGATTGCTGCCATCGTTTTGTTACCCGTGTTTTGGTATCTCGGTTATTCACTACCAAGAACCTTCTCTGCGTGGCTTCCCTTTTTTGGCATGGGACTGTTGAACAATGTTCTTCCCTTTGGGTTGATCTTCGCCGGTCAGACACAAATCACCGTGGGTCTTTCATCTATCATCAATGCCATGACACCGCTGTTTACCGTGGTTGTGATGGCCAGCTTTCGTGAAGAAGGATTGACTGTGTTCAGGGTCATTGGTGTCCTTCTGGGTGTTGTCGGGGTCGCCGTATTACGTGGTTTTGATGGCCCCATCGACGCCAGTCAGACATTGGGTATTGTTTTGTGTTTGGCTGCAGCAATCAGTTACGGCTTCGCAGCGCTTTGGGGGCGCAGATTCCTTTCCGGTGTCCCGCCGATGAAAGCAGCCACGTTGCAGCTAGTGTGTTCCACATTGATCATCACCGTGATTGTCTGTTTCATCGACAAGCCGTGGACATTGCCTATGCCAAGCATGGAGGCAATTTGGTCGTTGGTCGCACTTGCTGTTTTTGGGACAGCATTGGCCTACATCGTTTTTTTCAAAATATTGGTCCGTGCCGGGGCCAGCAATGTAATGCTGGTTACGTTGTTATTGCCTGTAACCGCACTGGCCTTGGGTAATGTCTTTCTGGATGAAGCCATTCAGGCAAAAGAAATCATAGGCGCTCTCATTATTGGTTCGGGACTTCTGTTCATTGATGGCCGGGTTATCAACCGTTTTCTGGGCAGACATTCTGTATCGTAATCAACGCTAGATTTACCAGTTTTTCAGTTGCAGGTCGAAAGGTTCAATTGTCTGCTAATGGCTATCCAGGTGACAACAATCTCGGCCCATTCTATCGGGTATCGCCCGATTTGTCGGTTTCCACACTGGAAATCACGCCGGTGTACAATTGTTTGCTGGACATGCCGTTGCCGCCCAGCGGCATGAAGGGGGCTTTGGCTTTTTCGCCGCGCCGGCGCTGCGCGATGCGGATGACGGTGAACAGGATGAGTGCACTGTTGATGGCGATGGCGAACAGGAAAAAACCTTTCGGTCCGAACAGTGCCATGGACTGTGCCGATACGATGGGACCCAGGCTGGCACCGATCCCGTAGGAGATCAGCAGCCCCGCCGATACCTGTACCAGTTGGTCCGACGGTGCCCGGTCATTGACCTGGGATGCTGACAGGGGATGAATCGTGAAACACAAAGCACCATAGACAGCGACGACGGCGATCAGGATGGTCACGGTCTGACCGGTTGCCCAGATTACGCCAAGCGCGGCCAGAGACATGGCCATGGAGGC
>JAJFID010000359.1 GCA_021775325.1 Rhodospirillales bacterium | reverse complement strand
CGATAAATAGTTATGGTTGATGTTCTAAAGCAATTTATCATCTTTATTTTCGCTCTAATCCTGATCGTGTTCCCGGCACTGGCGGAACCAACTATCCTGACAGGCACCGTCACCCATGTACGCGACGGTGATACGATTGAGGTGGGCAAGATACCGATCCGGCTGAACGGCGTATCTGCTCCAGAGCTTGATGAGCCACTTGGTAATGCCTCGAAGGAGTTCATGATCGATCTGGTCGATGGCAAGGGTGCGCGCTGTGAGATGACAGGCGCGAAGACGTAGACCGTCTGGTCGGCACCTGCGACCTTGATGGAATGGATGTGGGAGAAGCAGTCATTTCAGCAGGACTGGCTCTGGACTGTCCACGTTACTCAGGTGGACGATATGCTGAGCATGAGGAGGCTGAGGCGCGTGAGGCGATCAGGTTGCCGGGATACTGCCAGTAATGTCCGCTCTCGGGGGCCAAGCAGACTACATTTCTGGCTGTCAAAAACTTCTGGAAATGACCCTTAGCAGAAGTTCACCCCATCAATTGTCATACTTCTGCTATCGGCCATGAACGGAAATTTACGCTTCGTTGACATGCTGTTCCCAAACAACGGTGCTATATCGAGAAATCGGACAGATGACTTCAAACCCGGCTTTCTTCTAATCATCAGAATTTATCGCAACCCGACGAATGCCAGTAGATGACAATACTCAATTGACTTCCTTTATTCTCCTCGCCGTCGGAAATTCATCACAAAGCAAGGCGTTCGAGGGCCGTTTCTAGACGCTCGAGATAGCTCTGAGTATAAGCCTGATAATCTTCGTCCAATGTTGCTATTTCCTCCTGAACCATGCTCCAGGCAGCCTCTCGTAACGCGGATGCAGCCATCAATGCGAGGTAGCGCTGTTTTCGTTCGCGCGTTGGAAATTCTTCGAAATACGCCTCGAGAAGCAAATCCTCCTGATCGTTTGTGAACGTGTTGTTAACGGACAGGCCAGCTAGATCGAACAACTCGCTATTGAGGCCAGCATACTCCCAATCAATGAGCCAAAGTTTCGAGCCATCATCAATGAAATTTGCGGCCAACAAATCATTGTGGTTGAACTTCAAGGCAACAGGCCCAACGGCTTTCTCCAATTGATCGTTAAGTTTCAACAATCTTGGCCATTCGGACGCCAAACGGCATTTATGCTCTGAAAGCCAAAGTCCATAGCTTCTTACCACTTGAAAGGGCCAAACCGCGAGAATTGGTCCCACCCAATATCTGGGAACATCGTCGTGACATCGGTGGAGAAGCTCTACAATACGCTTGAGATTAGCAGGTTGCCGGACATCCTGTGGAGTCAACGTACGCCCGTCAATATACTGAATCACCAACGCGCCGTCCTGAGAATGGAAAACTTCGGGCGATATTCCTGCCGCATGGGCAGCTTTGCTCGCCATCACCTCCTGCCAACGGAGAATATTATGCTCCAGAATATCGCTCGCCAATCTAACGACGAAACGGTTGCTGGCCTGCGTGACCAAGAAATTAGCGTTGGTTAAGCCGCCTGCCAACGGAGCAATCTCAATTGCGCCGGTCCAACAAGGCAGTGTTGCAATCAAGTCTTCAACAACGCCACTCACCATACTGCAATGACTGTCTCTGTCTTTATCCAAGTGCTTCTCCGTTGAACATATTCTGGCCATGAAACGACAACTAAACTTCCTGACAATCCTATCCCCGCCAAAGATCGATACGGTCTCTAACAGCCATCCACTTGGTTGCCATCTGGAATCCCAAATGTCTAAACTCATAAAATGGGAAAGACCTCGGTGAGGTCACTGGAAAATCTAGCTGATTTCTATCTCGGCCCAGCACCAGCTCCGCCAGGACGCGTCCCATCATCGTGCCAGCACCAACTCCTCGGCCATTGAAACCAAGGCCTGCAAAAACACCGGGGGCCAGTTCATGTAACTGTGGCATGGAGTCTCGAGTCATGCCCAGTCGGCCGCCCCAATGATATTCCCACCGTATACCCTTGAGGCCTGGAAATACGGTTTCCGCACCTCGTTTTAACGTTTCGTAATCTACCAGCGTAAAATCATCGCGCAACGGACCGAGCCCGCCAAAACAAAGTCTAAAATCACGATCAAGGCGAAAATAGTAGGTTATGCGGCGCATGTCCGACAAGGTGTTACCGGATGGTAGTATCTTGTCTCTAAGATGCACTGGTAGCGGCTCAGTTGCCGCTTGTACGCTTCTGATCGGGACGATGCTGCGGGCAAGCCCAGGCCACAGTCCGTCGGTGTAACCATTTGTGCAAATGATAACGGCACTGGCTTTAACATTTCCTCCAGCACATGTTATGTGTACGCCATTCGGCCCAGGGTTGATCGATTGGACTGCCGTATTTTCATATAGCTTGGCACCATTCTCCAGCGAGACCCTGGCGAGTTCACGTGTATAGGCGAGAGGTTGGATTGATCCGCCACTGGCGTAAAACAAACCACCACAATAGCCATGCGCTCCGGTTCGGCGTTTAATTTCATTTCCATCAAGTTGGTCGAGTACTAGCCCTCGGCGACTCCACTGGGCATGCTGTTTTTCCTGCCGTCTTGTGGCTGCGCTACAATGACTCGCTTTTATCCAGCCATTTTGAACCGGATCGCACATTAAGTTATGCTGTTTGATCAGATCAAACACCTCGTCACCAACTCGGGACACTGCTTTCAGCATCCGCCCCGCTGTTTCGACACCCAGATAAGCCTCGAGTTCGTCAGGGTCCTGCTTAAACCCCAGATTGACCTGTCCACCACTGCGGCCAGAAGCGCCGTAACCGACCGTCTCTTTTTCCAGAACAACTGTGTCAGTGCCTGCTTCAGCCAATCCGAGGGCCGCACGCAATCCGGTCCAACCAGCACCAATTATTGCAACATCACAGGTAACGTCACCCTCGATCCGCTCGGTGCGGGGTGAAGGGGCCGCGGTCTCATCCCAAACACATGAATTCGCTGCCAAATCAGCGCCATTTTCACGACCATCATTTATGGTACCCATAAGCATGTTTATCGCACCACCGCTAAAAAAATGGCCACCCCGGTACCTCTGGCTCTGTCAAGACTTGGTGTCATCAAGTAACAATTCCTACATTTTTTATTGGTCAATGGTCATGCATTTTTCATGCTCGCCAGGCTCCATAACAAAACTATGTCAACTTAAGAGTCTATGGGCTATCCAGGATTGATTGCAGGTTCATGTAAAATCGTTGAAAAAAGCAGCCAGGTCAATTTCTTGACCTGGCGTAGTTATGCTATCAACAGGGATTATTGCCACCAAGCAGACCAGACAGCTTCGTTCGCATTGAGCCAGGCCTCTGCCACATCCTTAGGCTCTTTTGCTTCTATTTCACCGGCATAGAAGAATTTCGCAGCCGTTGCGTCATCAATACTCAAATTTTCAAATGCCTCGTATGCCGAAGGCCAAACGCTTGCGCCACCGGCCCAAGCCGCTTTGTGCAAAATTCCAAACGGCTTGCCGCAATCGTAGGCTTTTTGAGTATTCGTTCCCCACCCGGGATTTTGATAACACTCCGGCTCATAGTCCGGAAATTCAATGAATTCACCTTCCATCTCTGTGGGCCACCAATGGGGTACCCAAAGCCACGCAAGGATCGGTGCCTTCCGCTTGTAGGCCGATTGAATCTCACCAATCATCGCGATATCGCTACCGGCATGTATAACTTCAAACGGTAACCCCAAGGCTTCTACGCGCTCTTCATCGAATCCTTCCCAGGAAACGGGGCCACCGAGATATCGCCCCTTTGGTGCGGTTTCCACATTAGAGAACGCCTTTGCACAATCCGGCTCTAACAAAGCGCGCCAATCTGGCAGGCCGGGGCATTGCTCAGTCATATAGCTGGGGTACCACCACTCTTCACGGGCGTTGACGCCAGACTTGCCCAAATTCAGAACGTTGCCGCTGTCGACCGCTGACATGAATCGATCCCACTGGGTGGTTGGCCAGATTTCTACCTGAATATGGAGATCCCCAGTCTCAAGACCCGCGAATTGCGCCATCGCATCAGCCTGAATGTACTCAACATTGTAGCCTTTTCGCTCAAACATACCGCCCGCAATGTAAGCTGTTACCAACTGGCTGGACCAGTCATTCAAAACGATCTTTATGGGGTCATCACTTTCCGCAGCCTGTGTTCGCCCAGCGCCTGTCAAAAGAAGGCACCCCATCACAAATCCCAAAGCTAACGGCTTCAGTAATCCAAAATTCAACATGATTGTCTCCTTCTATTAATAATGCCACATAATGGCTTTAAATACTTACCATGTCATTATAAAAGTGGCTATTTTTTGTGAAATATATGAATTTATAGACAAATTACACAAATATCCCAAATTTTTACACAAAACTCGTTAAGTTTGCTTTTCGACACTCTTGTCGGTAGATTGCCTGGTCCCGACAGATGATACGCTACAGAACCGTTGGCGATTTAAGCCGCGCGAGAGGATACAGTTTCATGACGAACTTCAGTTTGACTAAACGCCAATCTGCGATACTGAGGGCCGTCAATGCACGCGGCACCTGCACGGTTTCCGATCTGGCAAGTCAACTCGCAGTCTCTGAAGAAACTATCCGTCGCGATACTCGTCAAATGGCAAAAGCCGCCTTGATTCAGAAGATGCATGGTCGTATTAGCCTGCCTGAAGAGCGGCTTGAACCACCATTGCAACGTCGCATGACCAAGAACATGGAAGCTAAACAACGGATCGGGGAAGCGACAGCAGAGCTTATCGCAGAAGGAAGTTCAGTTATTCTGGACCCTGGCAGCACGACAAATTACGTCGCACGCGCGATGTGTGAACGCGCCCATCTTAATGTAATAACAAATTCTACCGAAATTGCTCGAGTATTCATGTCTAGTCGAGGAATCAACGTCTATATGGCCGGTGGTGAAATGCGCCACGAGGATTCCGCAGCATTCGGCCCGACTACATTAGACTTTCTGAGCTGTTTTTCTGTTGAAACTGCCGTGCTTTCTGTTGGTGCCATTGATGCAGAGCGCGGCCTTATGGATTTTGATCTGAAGCACATGGAGTATACACAGTTTGTAATGGGATTGGCGGAACGAGTAATAGTCGTCGCTGACCAAGACAAATTTGGCATCCGTGGCTTAGCCACAGTCTGCGATCTCGACCGCATCGATATTTTGGTAACTGATGCGCCGCCTTGTTCACCGTTTGACAATCTGCTCACTGAAGCAAATGTTCAGGTGATTGTTGCTGGATAGCGACCTATTCTCAATCTCTTAAATCCCGAACCACATATATACTACAGGCGGTGTGTGCAGGCATGGGATTTGGCCAAACTTGACCAAACATTGAATGGTGACACCTCGCCAAAGCGATTGAGTAGCCTACGTTTGTTTCGCCAAAGCTTCAACAATATCGTATGCATCAACAACACCAATAATGTCCCCCCCAGAAGACTCGATTGCGATACCGTTCCGGTGTTTTGCCAGTTCCGGGAGAAGCCCCGCAATTGAGACAGCTGCGTTGACACGTGGAAAGTTTTCCACGGATTGCGATCTTGATTGAGCGATATCGCCCGCCGAAAGAACGCGGGTGAGAGGAACATCTGAGGTAAATTTAGCCACATAATCATTTTCAGGATTGAGGACAAGGTCTGTCGGTGTTCCGACTTGAATGACTTGTCCTTCCTGCATAATCAACATGCGGTCGGCTACTCGAAGTGCTTCGAGAAAATCATGAGTGATAAAAACAATCGACTTCTTCAACGTTTGTTGAATTCGCAGAAACTCGTCCTGCATCTGTCGGCGAATCAACGGATCAAGAGCTGAGAACGGTTCGTCCAGAAACCAGCACTCGGGTTCAACGGCAAGAGAGCGGGCGATGCCAACACGCTGCTGCTGGCCACCTGAAAGTTCTCGTGGAAAGGAGTTCTCGCGGCCC
>JAJFID010000358.1 GCA_021775325.1 Rhodospirillales bacterium | reverse complement strand
TAAGCACCGCCATATCGGCGGCCACCGCCCAGGCTACTGTTGTCAGCGATGCTACAACCTCGCTGTCAATGGGACAAACGGCGGCGGATGACGCACAAACGGCAGTGGACTTGGCGCAGGCTGCAGTGGATGCCGACCCGTCGACGCCTAATCTGGATGCACTGGCAGCGGCGCAAATCGTTCTCGATACGGCGCTCACGAACCTCGCGACATATCAGACGGCGCTGGATACGGCACTGGCTGACCAGGTTACGGCAGATGCCGATGTGGCGGTCGCAACAACCACGGCGGCCACAGCGCAGAACGCCGCCGATGATGCACAGGCCGACGCCGACGCCGCACAGGCCGAAGCCGACGCCGCAACAGCCTCCGCACCTGTTCTGGGCATGGCCGAAGGCGACATCATTACGGTTACCGTTGATGGCATCAATGTGACGTATACCGTCACCGATGACGATGTTACGGACGGCCTGAGTGAAATCCTCGCAAACGTTGTAGACGCCATCAACGACAGCCCGGTTGTCAGCAACGACGTGACAGCTTTTGTCACCGATGGAAGCATTTCGCTGATTACCAATGACAATAGCGGTCGGTTCACCACGTCACTGGATGTGGAAGATGTGTCGGAAGGCGCGACCGTTGACGGCACGGTTGATACCATTCTGCAGGGCAGTTCGCTGGTCTACATCCCGGATTCGGGCAAGTTCAGTTCCCTGAATGCGGGCGAAGCACCATCCGGATTTGAAGATACCTTTACCTATACAGTCTCTGACGGTACCGACATCAGTGAAGTACCGGGCAGTGTTCAGATCAACGTAACCGGTGTCAACGATGCGCCGGAAGCCAATGATGATAACAAATCCGTAAACGAAGGCGGCGGCGTTACCAATATCAAGGTCCTGAACAACGATAATGACCCGGATGCTGTTGATAACCCGACCACGCTGATCTTGGTGGGTGGTGAGTCCGCGCTTGGTGTGGCGATTACTGTTGAGACAGTTGCTGCCGTGAAGCAGGTTGAGACCTTTACGCTCACCGGCACAGTGGCACTCAACAACACCTACCGTATTACCGTTGATGGCATTACCGAAAAATACGTGGTTACGCAGGCCAATGTTGATGCCAGTTTCTCGCTTGATGATGTACGCGACGCCCTGTTGGGACAGATCAATGCCAACAGCGGCATTAAAGCCACAGCAACCAGTTCCGGCACAGGAAAGCTCAGCCTTGAAGCGGACGTTGCCGGTATCGGGTTCAGCGCCAGCAAATCAGCCACCATCGGTGGACAGGCCAGCGATACAACCATCGTTCGGGCCGTAACCACGCCGAATAACTCCGGTGATAACATTGGTTACGACACCGATGATCCCCAGTTCGACAATCTGGGTGTCGGCCAGAGCGTCACCGATACAATCACCTACACCATTCGTGATGCATCCGGTGCGGAATCGGAAGCCACCGTCAATGTCACCGTCAAGGGCAGCAACGATGGTCCGACGGCTGTGGTGGATACGGGCACGGGCAATGCGGCGAGTGTGTTGACGGTTGACGCGGCCAACGGCGTGCTGGCCAATGACACGGACCCGGACGCCAACGACAGCTTCACCATTACCGGTATTGCCGCCTCGGGTACGCCGACGGCAAGCAACGCGGTCGCCGGTGCCTACACCCTGACTACCGCCAAGGGCGCGACCGTTATCCTCAATCAGGATGGCAGTTACACGTACGATCCGCGCGGCGTGGCCGAATTTGCCGCCCTGGACAATGTGGAGACATCGTCTGACTCCTTCGTCTATCTGATGGAAGACGGCTCGGGCGAAACTTCGTTTGCCACCGTCAACATTACGGTGAACAGCGCCGCGATCATCGTGGCGGGCACGCAGACCGTGGTGCTGGTGGCCGATGCGGTTGATCCGGTGTTCGGTTCCGCGGGCGATGATACCATTACCTTTGTGGGCCAGTCGGAAGACGTGGACTCCTTCAACGGTGGCCTCGGCACCGATACCCTGATTCTGGACAGCACTGACGATATTATCACCGTCACGGATACGGAAATCGTTCAGGGTGGTGCCGGTAACGATACGCTGATTGCCGTGCACACGGATGGCGGCGGGACCCAGCTTCAGGGCGGTGACGGCGACGATATTCTGGTGGGCGGTGCCGACAACGACTTCCTGGACGGTGGTGCCGGTACGGATACGGCGGACTTTTCCGGTGGCGTGGGCGAGGGCGTTGTCGTTGATCTGGGTGACGGCACAGTCAGGTCATACGATTCGAGCCCCTATTCCGCCTACGGCCCGACCACGATCGACATGTCCGCATTTAGTGCGGCGGACGGTTATCACGTCTCCACCTACAGTCGCGCCTTTGCTGAAATGGGCGATTTCGATGGTGACGGCATTGTTGATGTGGCGCTGACCGACTCTGGCGTTTATCTCGATGCGCGGGAATATTACAACAATGGTGGTGGTGATTACGGCTATTACAGCAATCGTGGCGGGTATGACGATTTCCAGGGTGCCACCTGGGTGCTGTTTGGCGATGGCCTGGCGGCACTGGATGCGGAAACAACAGGCGGTCAGGACGGTTTGATTGATCCGTACAGCGGTTATGACAGCGCAACGTCCACGGCACTGTTGTCAGATGGCGGGTCCTACGAGCTTGGCGGTCAGGACGTTATCGACATCGGCGACTTTAATGGCGACGGCTTCAATGACATCCTGCATGTGTGGAAATACCAGTATGCCAGTACCTATCGGTATGGTGTTGTGGTCTTCGGCGGCCCACAGGTCGACGCTGTTCCGGACGGGGAAACCACGTTCGAATATCTGGCCGACAGCTATAATGTAATTTCCAACAATACCATTACGAGTGGCGGCGAGGACGCCGGACTGCGCATCAAGTTTGGTTACTACGCCAACGTCGAAGGTATCGGCGACATCAACGGCGACGGTGTTGACGATGTTCTGGTCGGTTATAACGGCGGCGGCGTGGTTCTGTATGGTGGCCAGGATAACCTGGATGCGCTGGATACGCTCGGCGGCGCGTCACTGAACGGGTTCATCAATACCAATGTTCTGTATCAGCAGGGCATCAGTTCCTACAGCGCCTACATCGACGCAGGCGTCAGTCAGAACGGCATCGAGCTGTCCGGGCTGGGCGATATCAATAACGATGGCATCGATGACTTTGCCATTGCAAACGGTGCAGACTCCTACGTTCTGTTCGGTGGCCATCTGGATGATCTGGTTGATTCCAGCAATGCCAACCGGGTTACGGCTGCGGGCGTTGAAGGCGGCGGCGGTGCGCATGGCCTGTCGCTCAGTTACAATGGCACTAGTGTTAACGATCTGGTTTCTGCCGGGGACATCAACGGCGACGGCATCGACGATTTCCTCGCCGAAAGCGCCGTCGTCGGTGACTACTACACCTATGACGTTGCACTGGTTGTCTTCGGCGGCGATACACTGACGAGCCTGGACAATGCTGACGGCAGCACGGACGGGGTTGTTGATCTCGGCAATATAGACAGCACCTCGGGCTTCGTGCTTCAGGCCTACAGTGGTTTCTTTGGTCAGGATGAGATCACCTCGCTGAGCACGGCCGGTGATTTTAACGGCGACGGGGTCGATGACATCGTTATCGGCATGGCCAACGGTTATGTCGGTTATGACTTCGATAACAATGGGTACATCCTGGGCAAGACCTTCATCGTGCTCGGCGGTGATCATCTGGTTGCCGCAGAGGCTGCGCAGTCAGGAGATGACGGGCACCTGTCGCTCGACGCCATCGGTGCGGGCGATGCCATCCTTCTGGAAGGCAACAACGTCGGGTTTGATGTTGCCGGTGGCGGCGATCTCAACAACGATGGTTTCGATGATGTTGTTGTAACGTCGGGTGATGTGGAAAACGGCGATAACTATATCGTCTTCGGATTTGCTCCCGAGGCACCCATCACCGTGCCGGAGATCGCCAATATTGAAAACGTTACCGGTACGGACAGCATTGACTTAATTAAAGGTGACGGCCTCGACAACGTTCTTGATGGCGGTGGCAGCGATGATTACCTTTACGGTTATGGTGGCGACGACACCCTGATTGGTGGCGACGGCCGTGACGAACTGAACGGTGGCCTTGGTAACGATACCCTGATCGGCGGCGACTCGCTGACCGAAGTTGGCGGCACAGGCAGCTTGCCCATTTATCGCATCGGCACCGACAGCGCCGTTTATTCCCTTCAGACTATTGACCCTGACGACGGATCGTTCACCGTTGTCCCTGTGGTGAATGTCAATCTGGGCGGTGCGGCGAATAATGGCCGGTTCGAGAGCATCGGCCTGGCATCTGACGGCACCCTGTACGGCGTTTACAGTGGCGATGTTTACACCATCAACCCGAGCGATGGCGTTATCAATTTTGCCGCCACGGTGGCCGGCGGAACCCTGAGCGCGGTGACGTTTGTGAATACGGACGTTGGTCAGGAGCTGTTCCCGACCGGTGACGATGACACCTTCTATGTCTCGGGTGGCGACGACACGATCATTACCGGTACCGGCAACGACACGCTTAGGATCGAAAGCAATCTGGAAGTGGTCGAGGCCGAGGTTCAGTTGGCCACAGGCAATCTGGTCATTTCCGTGGTCGACCGGGATACCAATGTGCCGTCAACAATCACGGTTCAGGATCATGTCATCAATCCGATCTCGAATCTTGTATTTTTCGATGGCGAACAGACGGTCTCCGAACCCCTTGCCAATATCCTGCCGGACGGCGGCGGCTTCATTTCCGACCCGGGTGCTACCGAAGATCAGATATATATCGGCACGGACGGCGATGACATTATTCTGAGCGGCGGCTCCGGCAATGACTTCTTCAACGACACGGTTATTGCTGGCTCAGGCGACGATATCCTTGTTGGCGGCTCCGGCAACGAAGACCTGTACGGTGGTTCCGGCAACGACATACTGGACGGCGGCAACGGCAACGACTATCTCGAAGGTGGCGCGGGCAACGATACTTACTCGGGCTCCGGTGGCACCAACCGGATCGGCGCTGGCGAAGGCACCGACACGCTGGATCTGGGTCCTGGTGGCGAGCTTGAGGCTGTATCGCTGGATGACAGCACCGGTGATCTGACACTGGACTACGTAGCGTCTCTGGGCGAAGGTTCCACGACAGGCACCGCCGTCGTTGTTGACCACGTTACCGAGGCCCTTGATCAGATCAACGTGAATGGCGACATCTACGACATCGCCACGGACACGGATGCCGGCGCCAACACCACCGATACCCTGCTGGTGGGCACCGATGAAGACGACATCATTGTCGGCGGCAGCGGCAACGATCTGTACATCGATGGTCTGGGCACGGACGACATCGACACGGGTGCCGGTGATGACACAATCATCGTCAATGACCTGAGCTTTGATCTGGACGGCGGTGCCGGCAGTGACACGGTCGATCTGTCGCGCCTGACCGAAGGCGTGACGATTGATGTATCGTCGGGCAACGGCGTCATTCCGGGCGATCCGGCGACCTCGATACTGCATTATGTGGATACTTTTGGTGGTATCAAGACGGTCGTTACGTCGCCTAGTTATCTGGAAACCGTTATCGCAACGGAAACGCTGGGTGATCTGCCTGCCGGAGCGGGCTACAGCGGTGTTGTACAGCTCAACGACGGTACTGTTGTCGCCAGCGTGACAACCCCGAACGGTCAGGGCGGCAACTATACCAACTTGTATGAAATCGATCTGGTCAACAATGCTCTTGGTGATTTCCTGGGCTCGGTCCAGAAGGACGGTGCGGATGTTGACGTTCTTGATCTGGCCTATGATGGCACCAACATCTTTGCTGTTGGTTTCGATGGCGACCTGTTCTCTATTGATCCCACGGACTATACCGATACCTTCATCGGCAATACGGGCATAACCGGCACCACCGCAGGTGGCGGTATGGCCTTTGCCGAAGGCAACGACAACGCCGATAAC
>JAJFID010000357.1 GCA_021775325.1 Rhodospirillales bacterium | reverse complement strand
GACGTCGTCGAGGGCCGCTTTGAACCGGGCTACGGCCTCGTCGATTTCATTTTCTTCAATGATCAGGGGGGGCATAAAGCTGATTCTGTCGGGTGCGATCGAGCGAAGGTAGAGCCCCCGGTTATGGGCCGCGTCCTGCACCCGTGGTCCGACTTTGAGTGCCGGGTCATATTGTTCGCGGGTTTTTTTGTCCTTCACGAGTTCGATGCCGCAAAACAGCCCAATGCCCCGCACATCGCCCACGAGCGGGTGATCGACCAGTGCTTCACATTGATCCAGAAAACCTTTGGAAACCCGGCGAACATGGCCAATCAGGTCGATATCTTCGTAGATTTTTAGTGCTTCGAGGGCAATGGCGGCACCAACTGGATGACCAGCGTAGGTGTAACCGTGTCCGAGGACGCCAATCTCGTCGGCATTTTTCATCATGTCCTGATAGAAGTCTTCTTTGAACATCAACGCCGACATAGGGAAAAAGGCGGCGGTTAGTGCCTTGGCGCACGATGTTGAATCAGGGTTGAGGCCAAACGCTTCGGCACCCCACATGTAACCGGTTCGCCCGAACCCGCACACCACTTCATCCACGTGAAAATGAATGTCGTATTTTTGGATAACGGCCTGCATGGCATCCCAATACCCTGCTGGTGGTCGAATGGCACCACCGCCCGATTGCATGGGCTCGGCAAAAAAAGCAGCGATGGTATCCGGACCTTCGTCCAGGACAAGGTCTTCAAACTCCTGGGCCATGCGGGCGGAGAATTCTTCCTCGGTCTCACCATCAACATGGAAGCGATAATAGTTGGGCGTGGATAACTTCAGGAAACCGGGCAGGGGAAGGCCAAAATTTGCGTGCATGTGCGGTTGCCCCGACAGGCTGACCGCCGCAACTGTATTACCATAATAACCCTTCCATCTTGATATGAGTTTGCGGCGTTCCGGCTGACCGCGGGCAATGTTGCGGTACCAGAGAAACTTGATCATGGAATCATTGGCTTCTGACCCGGAGCATTGAAACATCACGCGGTCCATGGGAACGGCGGCCATCGAGGTCAGACGTTCAGATAACTCGGCAACTTTGGCATGAGATCGACCGTAAAATGTTGGTGCGAAAGGTAGTTGGTCCATTTGCTCCTTGGCGACCCGGCTGAGGCGGTCGTTGTGATAACCAAGGGAGATGCAGCCAAGACCGGAAAAGCCGTCGATTAAGGTTCTGCCATCATCCGTGGTGAAATACACACCGTTGCCCTCGGTAACCATGATGGCCGGGCCGCCCTCACTGTGCTGGCGTAGATTCGTCTGACCGTGCACGTGATGGTCACGGTCATAGGCGTGCAGAGCATTACCCGTGGACATGATCGCCTCCTGCTATTTCATTATCGTTATACAGCTTGAATCTCATCTGCTTTTAAATGAATATCAATCACGTAATAGTCTATGTTTTGTGAATTCAATTCAGGTGACATCAGATGCGATATCCAGTCCTTGATCTGCGGCATCTTCAAATGATCAGTATTCTTGCCGAGACACCACGGGTGACGGATGCGGCAGAGCGGCTGGGTATTACGCCGTCAGCCCTTTCCCACAGAATTCGCGAAGCGGAACGTCGGCTTGATGTTTCCCTGTTTGACCGGATCCACAAGAGATTGCGGATCACACCGGCTGGCGAATATCTTGCCACGGTCGGCGAGCGCCTGCTGGCTGATCTGGCGCGGGCCGAAAGCGATGTCCATCGCATGAACCGGGGTGCAAGACATGTTGTCCGACTGGCTGTGGAAGCCTACAGCGCCTATCACTGGTTGCCACATTTTATAAGATATCTGGCTGAACATGAGGAAGGCGTCGACCTGCACGTGGTTTCTTCCGCTGGCCGGAATCCCGTGCAAAGTCTGACGGATATGTCCGTGGATATGATCATCGTGTCCGGAGAAAACGCCAGCGCAGGTACAAACAGGATCCATCTGTTTGACGACGAGTTGTTGTTCATCATGTCGCCCCAACACCGCCTGGCCGACAGAATCCACATTGATGGTGAAGACATTGTTGGCGAAGACTTTATCACCTACACGCGGATACCTGAACCGGACCGGGAGTATGCCAAGCTGTTCTGGCCCAACCAGACGTTTCCCAACTGGACCGAAACAGTCGAGCTGCCTGAGGCCATTGTAGAACTGGTCGCGGCTGACCTGGGCACGTCAATACTTGCTGGCTGGGCCGTCAAACGCGCCATCAAGAACAACAGGATTACCAGTGCGCGGGTCGGTTCTGACGGCATCATGGTGCCGTGGTATGCCGCGACCCGGCGCAGCCGAAAAGACGAAGAAACATACAACCACCGTGTAGCAGATCACCTGGCCGTATGGTCGCAAACAACTCAGGGATTTCAGCGTTACGAGGAGGACACGTGATGCGCATTTGTTTTATTGGACTGGGTACCATGGGGCTGCCCATGGCGTTGCGGCTGGAAGAACAGGACTTCGAACTTTACGGATGGGACGTCAACCCCAGTGCCGGAGCGCCACTGAAAAATCATGCAACGACCCTGTCAGAGGCTGCGGCGGATGCCGATGTGCTGATTACCATGCTGCCGGAGGGCGCGCATGTGGAAGCGACTTATCAGGCGCTGCTGGCGCCTGAACTTCCCGCAGGCCGTCTGTTTATGGATTGCTCGACGATTGATGTTGAGACGACGAAGCGGCTCGCAGGGACAGTCCTTGATGCGGGGCATGGATTTGTGGATGCGCCTGTTTCCGGTGGTCATGAAGGTGCGCGCGCCGGAACGCTGAGTTTCATGACAGGCGGCGATGCCCACAGCATGGAACGCGCCAGGCCTGTACTCCATGCCTTGGGAAACAAGATTACCGAGTTTGGTGACGCGGGTGCGGGGCAGGCCGCCAAGGCGTGCCATAACATGATCTGCGGTATCACGGCGCTCGGCGTGTGTGAGGCATTTGCGTTGGCGGACTCACTGGGGCTGGATGCCGACAGCTTTTTCAATCTCTGCAAGGGCGCGGCTGCGCAAAGCTGGATACTGGAAAACCGGTGCCCGGTTCCGGGACCGGCACCCAACGCGCCAGCATCCAACGGATACTCGCCGGGGTTCGCGGCACGCCTGATGGCAAAAGACCTGCGACTGGCACAGGCGGCTGCAACTGCCACCGGTCAGGAAACGCCGTTTGGATCAGAAGCGGCGCGACGGTTTACCGAATTTGCGGAAGCCAGCGGAGGTGATCTGGATTTCTCGGCAATCTATGCCACAATCAGGAACTCGTAACGCGTTAGCTGCGTAACCGATCATTGGCAGGGTCATAGAAAGGCGTTGCCGTAATAATGGCACGCCGACGCGCGCCGAGAATTGAAATTTCCAAAGCGCGACCCGGATCTTCAAAGCCACGTTTCACATATCCAAGGGCCAGGTGTTGTCCGACCCGGTATCCGGTGCCGCCCGATGATACATAACCAACCAAAATTTCACCGTCGTAGATGGGGTCACTGGGCAATGCATCCGCATTTCCATCTTCGATAACAAAACCGACGAAGCACCAATCTGACGGCCTTTGCTTTTGCCACAGGACGGCCTCTCTCCCCACAAAGTCTTCTTTATCCAGGTTCACAAACTTATCGAGACTGGCGTCATAGACGGTATATTCCGTGCCAAAGTCAGCACCCCAGCCGTGGTAACCCTTTTCCAGACGCATGGCATTGAGCGCGTAAGAACCGAAATCGACCAATCCCAACGGTTCGCCAGCGATCCATATGGCATCGTACAGGGCCTTGAGATCACCCGAGGATACATGAAGCTCCCACCCCAGTTCCCCCACATAGGACACACGCATGGCCGTCACTGGAATACCCGCGATCTCAAGCTCGGAAACAGACATCCAGGGAGCGGTTTCGCGATTTAGGTCGACGGTACTGATAGAGGCGAGAAGCTCCCGGGATTTGGGACCCATGACCATCAACGCACCGTCACGTTTGCTGCCCATGGCGAGTTGTACAGAACCATCGTCCGGCAGGCGGTGTTGCAACCAATCAAAATCACGTTGCACGGCCAGCGTCGGGCCGCATAACAGGTACCGGTCTTCGGCGAGACGAGCGATGGTGGCTTCGCTCCAGACCATCCCTTTGGGTGTCAGCATATAGCTGAGCTTGACCCGGCCCACTTTTGGCATGCTGCCGCAGAACACGTTGCTCAGAAAACTGGTGGCACCGGAGCCTGTCACTTCGTATTTGGTGAATCCACCGTGATCCATGACACCGACACGGTCACGGACGGCCATGCATTCAGCACGTACGGCTGTCTGCCAGGGCTCGTCGTTTCGAAAACTCAATCGCTCCGGATCATTGGTACCGTTAACATCAAACCAGAACGCCCGCTCCCAACCACCGATCTGACCGAACACAGCGCCCTTGCTGGCAAGATCATCATAGAGTGGGGTTCCCTGCACAGGCCGGGCAGAAGACAGTAACCGGTGCGGATACGGGATCGCATATTGCAGCCCGTAGAGTTCCACCGTACGTTTTGTGGCGTAATCCGGTGTTGCCCAGCCGCCAAAGCGGCGCGGGTCCCATGCGGACAAGTCCCATTCGGTTTCACCTTCGGTGATCCATTCAGTGATGGCTTTGCCTGCGGCTGCGGAATGCGTGATGCCGATCTGAATGCCACAGGCATGGTAAAAGTTGGGTAAGCCGAAAGCCGGGCCGCAGAGCGGCAACCCA
Source organism: Rhodospirillales bacterium (assembly GCA_021775325.1). Classification (GTDB taxonomy): domain Bacteria; phylum Pseudomonadota; class Alphaproteobacteria; order Rhodospirillales; family Casp-alpha2; genus JABJGO01. The sequence goes on along the minus strand of JAJFID010000357.1, from coordinate 10,770 downwards.
TCCGGTGAGTAGGCAATGGGTCCGTTGACGAAGCGTTGCGCGCCAGCGTTTGCCAGTATGGGAACATGGGCCATGGCACCTTCCAGAACCTCCGCGATGTCATCTACGGAATCGGGGAACAGCTCATGGGTAAAACCATCGGGAATGCCATCCGTAAAGGCCGGTCTCCCATCATGACCGTAGGATCCAAACAGGAAACTGGCCCGTTCCCGGCGCAGATAAAACCGGATATCCGGATCGCGTATCAGGGGAAACAGGTTCGTATCGTTTTCCAGTTCCGGCAGGGTATCCGTCACCAGATATTGGTGTTCCAGTGTTGCCACCGGGATGTTCTGGCCTGTGAATCCGGCAACCTCAGCACCGTAAAATCCGGTGGCGTTGACGACGGTCTCGCAGATCACATCACCCTTGTCCGTATGAACCAGCCAGCCATCATCATCGCGGGTGCGTTCAATGCCGGTGACACGGGTAAACCGGTTAACCTCGGCACCAGCAGACCGGGCACCCTTTGCAAGGGCCTGCGTCAACTGGCTTGGGTCAATGTCGCCTTCGTAAGGATCAAGAATACCGCCCAGGATGCTGTCACCCGCTGTGTAGTATGGGTGCATGGCTTCCATTTCGTCGGGCGTGATCATGGCCAGATCAAATCCGGCAGACCGGGAAACGCCGACCAGGTGTTGAAACAGATCCATGCGGTCCCGTGTATGGGCGGGCCAGAAGGCTCCGGTATGCCGATAGGTAATGGGGTAGTCCACGGCATCACCCAGGTCTTTGTATAGACGCCAGGCGTAGTTTCCCGCCCGCATGCCAAGCCAACTGGTTGCATAGGTCGGGATGTTGCCTGCGGCATGCCAGGTGGAGCCCGACGTCAGCTCGTCACGCTCGATGAGCATACAGTCTGTGATGCCTGCCTGGGTCAGGTGATAGAGGCACGACGCACCCACAGCGCCGCCACCAACAACAACAACCCGTACCTGTGGTCGCATGGCCTAGTGCTCCGCAAACAAACGACCGAACCCGGTTATGTGACCATCAATGCCAACAGCCCGAAGGACCTGCCAGTATACAGCGGCATTGCAGGCGACGATTGGTTTGCCGATTTCAGCCTCCAGGTCTTCAATCATGGCCACAACCGGCAAAGCCGTGCCCACCTGCAGAATCGCCTCGCAATCACTGTCCGCCACCCGTTGAAAGACGCGGCGGATGTCATCCAGCGAAGTTTCACAGATGGCCGGAAGGCTCGGTGCTTGCGTGCCCTTGATGGCGACCACCTCAAACCCGGCATCTTCCACATTGGTTTTCACGTTCTGATCGACCTCGGCATTGAACGGCGTAACGACGGCGATGCGTGTAGCACCGAAGGTGCGCAATGCTGCATGGTTGGCCTGAGATGCATTGAGAACCGGAATGCCTACGGCATCGGCAAGTTCCATACAACGCGAAGCCAGCTTTGTGACACCGCCCGGACCAGCGTCTGTTGTCAGCCCGACCGCCAGGGCAATCGGGTTGCAGTCCATGAGCTTTCCCGCTTCGTCGATCAGGTCATCTGAAATGGCATCGCCGCCCAACCGGAACCGCTGCATCTGATTGGTAACGCCAGCGGGGCGCAGCATTTCAAGTTCAGGCTGTACGACAGTATTCATGGCGGGTGTCATCACGCCAATGACGCCACGTGGAGCTAGTGTGTCGACCATTTAGGTGTTTCCTTTCAGATAGTCATTCAGTCCATGCATGCCGCCCAAATAAATCTGGTCGCCAACAATGCTTTCAAGGGATTCCTCGTCTTCGGGGGCGCAATCAAACTCGCTCTCCCAGATCCCCAGCGTTTTGTCACCGTCGGTTATGGGCAGGAAACAGTTCGTGGAGACGTAGTTTGTGCACGGTAAAGGGCCTTCAATGATGTCGTAACTATAGGCATAATCCATGTCTGAATGGGCCAGAAGGGTCTCCCGGAACACGGTACCATCGACAATATCCAGGTGGCGTATGGACCCTACCGACGTTGCCGATCCGGTCTCCATGCGGGCCGTTGTTACGCCCGGATTCCAGTTCACAACACCGTCGAACGCCCGCACGGCATTCCACACATCATCAATCGGCGCGTCGATAACGACACTTCGAAATACCTTCATTGTTATCCTCCAATATCCAGTCTGATCGGAAACCGGTCACGAATGGCCTGATCTGCAGCCCTGGAAACATGTTCAGGTGGATCACCGATCAGAATTTCCGTCACGCGGTCGCAGGCTTTGTCCCAGATTGACTGGCTGCCCTGATCAATCCATTCATCGACGCTGAGCCGATCACCCAGCGCCGGATAGACGTACTCAGTTTTCATGAGGCCAAGGGTCTGGGCTTCACCCAGATAATGACCTTCACCGGTAACAACACGCTCCATGGCCTCAAGGTCGAGCAATTCCGCATTAACCTCAATACCCCGTACGGACCGTAAAATAGCACCGCACATCTCGTCATCAATGACCAATGCTTCCGGTGAGGCAACCATGATAGACCCCAGCATTCCCACGGACAGGTTAATCATATCCGCGCCGGCCTGCGCTGCCAGCGCAACAGTGTAGCCCTTTTCATACCCGGCCTGGGCATCGGCAATTTTGGAATCTGTCATGCCCGCACAGGCGGTCGAGGGTAATCCCAAATGCAACAGCAACTGCGCTGCGGCTGCACTGGCTATGGCCGCTTCGCCACCACCGCCGGCGAATGCACCTGTCCGCAAATCCGAGATGAACGGCATGAAAGCATAGATGCAGGGATGTCCGGGTTTTAGAGCATCAACAACCATCATGCCTGCAAGTGACTCGGCCAGCCCCTGAGCCAGCGCTCCGGCAAGCGATGCCGGGCTGGTCGCGCCAGCCTGACCGGCTGAGCAGATTTGCAGAGGCATACCAGCGTTGATGGCCGCGCGCATGATCCCCATGCCTTCTTCTGCAAACTGCAGGGGCGGGACAACGTGAACGACAATGGCCATACAGAACGGTTGTCTGCGAAAGCTGTCTTCCCGTCCCAAGGCCAGATCAAACAACCGCGTGACAGGCTCGACATGGTCTTCTGTATGAAAACTGATACCCACAGGTTTGGTCGTGGCCTTTACACAGGCATACGCGGTGTTGATATCGAGTTCCAGTGGTGTTGCCATATCACGCGCCACCAGTGGGCGGACGCCATAATGGACGTTGGGACACACATCCAGCACCCGCATCATGCGGTAAAGGTCAGTCAGTGTGGAATCCCGATACCCGCCGGTTCCAGCATCAAGAACCTGAACGGCTGCCCCCGCTGTACCAATATGAACGTTGCCGCCACCAATCTTAAGATTTCGGGATTCGTGAAATCCAGGCAAGTCGATCATATGGGACGCGCGGGCAATGGCGTCCTCAACTAACCCACGCGGGAACGTTATCCGCCCGTCAGGGCGGGTAAGTGCTCCGTGCCCCTCAAACTGGATTCTTAACCAATCCGGCGCACCGCCAAGGCCAATACGTTCGAGGATTGAAAAAGCGTTATCCGTAACTTGTGTGATGTCTTCGTCCGAAAGCGGGCGAAAACAACCGCCCGAGTATACTTCCGGCATTATCCCGGCGGCTGACTCCGGATCGGCGGCATGATTGCAATCCATGCCCTTGCGTCGTCTTTGCCGCACCATACCCAGCCCTCACATTCCTTGTGCAGATAGTGGCGGGAGAGTTCACATAAATGAATTCAGTAATTCGGCGATTTTGATGAAGGAAATTCTACTTCTGTAATGGCGAGTTTAACATCGCGTTTGCTGGCAATCCGGCAGTTGAATTCCGGATGACGCAATCGTCACTGATCAGCACAGGTCGCGAGTTGTGACTAGAATCCCTGAAGACAGGCCATGGCCACACGGGGCTCGATACCAAAGGACAGTGCCGCGGCGTAGGTAAATGCGGCTGCCCGTTTTTGTTCGTCCGCGCTGTATGAGTCGTACGCGCCCAGGTCCGTGACCGGCACCGCCTTGCCCTGAATGTCATCGATGAGCATGGTGCCCGAAATGTAAATTCCGCCGGGGAGCCGGTTTTTACCGGAGATTCCGACAACGACCTGCTCGTCGGCTTGCGAGAGCTGTTCGTAAACATCCCGGCTTACAGGATCGTCAACAGAAACAATGGCGGTGCGGGGTTTGGTCTGACGGTGAAAAATGCCACGCATGGCTGTTATGGTGGCATCGTCCACAGAACTGTCTGCACCTAACCAGATCGCGGTTTCAAAGGTAATGGACAGGGTCATGTCCAGTTTTTCAGGCGGCATGAGAAGGATGTAACTGCCGCCCAGTCCCAGTGGGTGTTGCCCGAGCATAGGTTTTTCAGCGGTGCCGCCCAGTTCGACATCCTTGCCGGCAACTTCCAGAACATGGGTCGTCAGACCGCAGAGAAATTCAGTATCACCGAGACCCGTAATGCCCAGATAAACCGCATCGCGCTGGGCGCGGGCCAGCAGTTCTGCATCACTGATGATCTCGCCACCTGCCTTGCGTACAGCCCCCACGACGGCATGATCATTGATGCCGTCATGCGGTATATGCGGCTCGATAATCAGGCTGACGAGCTCACGGGCATCACAGGTGCTGAGATCATTGATAGGCACACCCTCGGCCTCGGCCGCTTCACGGCGATCCGGATCATCGTCCCACGCCCATACCTCAGCGCCACTCAGATCAAGCGAGCGGGCGGTCATGATGCCATGGGGGCCAAGCCCCAGAACACCGACGGTAAACCCCGAAAACGGGAACAGATCAATCATTGGAATACCTTTTCAGTGGGGTTTCGGCGACGTCGGCGACGATGCCAGCGGCATATTAAACAATAGATTTTGTGGCTTGAAACGAAGTCTGCGGTTCTCGTCCATGGCCATGCCCAGATACACCGGTCGGCCCGCCAGATCAGATTGAACAGCGGTGGCATCACAGAACTCCAGCCTGAACAGCGAGATCAGACGCGCCATACGGACCGCGTCTACGTCTTTGTTGTCATAGAGATCGTTCAGGAGTCGCGTACTCTCCGTATCCAGACCGGTATGCCACAACCAGTTTTCGTCATTAATTTCCTGCAGGGCGGAGATCCTGACCTCAGTCATCAACAGATGTTTCATCCAGCGTTCCATCATGCGACACAGACCATCGAGGCCCGGCCGCTCGAAACTCAGATCCATGACAAAATCGTACTTCTCACTGCGCCCCCAGTACTGAGACGCGTTTTCCGCTCCCATGACATCCAGTTGTGACGAACGCAGTGCAATACCGCTTTTTGTCAGGCTGTCACCCAAACTGCCCAGTCCGGAGTCCTGTTCACTGAGGATGGCAGCCGTTTCAATATCTGCTGACAGCATTGTATCGTGATGAACATTGACCATCTGTTCGCGGAAGAAAAACTCGGCGGCGCGGGCCATGTAAGGATTGTCAGAACCGGCAAGCAGATGCTCAACAATCACCTGTGTCATATGATTGATGAACATGGCGGGAACACGAACCTGGCCTTCGGTGAATGCGGACAGATACGCGCCTTCAATTGTGCCGGCATCCGCCAGACGATCACGATAGGCGAGGATTACGAGATAGTTCTCCCGGGCATCAGGATCAGCCAGTTTGTCAGTCCATTCAGGGGGAACGACCATCCACGGGTCATCCATCAAAGCGCCATGCAGGGACCGTTCTTCCGCACATGATTCCGGTATCAGTTCCAGTTGCGGGCCTGCCAGATATCCCCGAATGAAGTCATCGGTGACGTCCAGGAATCCATCCTTCCGAACAGACAGCAATCCCAGGCCGGATTCGGGCCATATGGGTTTCGATGGTGGTTGTTTGTTCACTCTTCAACGATCTCCCAGATCCGGAACGGCTGGTCGGTACCTGTGGAGGTTGGCACCGGGCGAACCACCTCGCGCACGCCATCCGGTCCGGGCTCGCGGGTCAGTGACAGTAACGTACCGTCATCAAATTCACACAGTTCAGACACATAACGGACCTCATCGCGGGCAACCGGCAGGGCGGTCGCCTGATCCGGTGCACCGAAATCGCGGACGAACAGGTCTGCCAGTTTTCCGGCCACGCTTTCCAGGTCCTCAGGCGATGCTGATGTGACCTGTACGAACGTTGAATGCCCGCCCGTTTCCACACCCAGCCACGCGGACTGAAAGGCAAATCGCTGCTTGCGGTTAAAAGTGTCCGGATCGACATCGCTGTAACGAAAACTGCCGGTTACGGCCCATTCACCGGGTTGCGCCGCCATCTCAAACACCTGTGTGTCTGACACATCGAGCTGTATGGTTTTGGGCAGTTTCATAAGGCGATTATAGGGAGTCCTGATCGCCGATACAGGACAAAACACCGCGTTCACGCGCCGTAATCATTCTGATATACTGCCGATACTGCAATGTCGACCACCGCAGGAATGCCAATGATCTGGTGTTGTAAAAACTGGTTGCTGAGCCTTGTGCTGATGTTGGGTGCCCCGGCATACGCCGTGGCTGACATGACCGGCCATGGGGGGCCGATCAGGGCCATTCACGTCTCCCCTGACGGCTCAAAGGTGCTGACCGCCAGTTTCGATTTCACAGCCCGCTTGTATGATTTTGTCGAACAACGTGAGCTGGCAGTGCTCGATGCCCATGAGGGGCCTGTCAATGTGGCCGTGTTTCATCCGGATGGTGATCACGGTGTGACCGGCGGCGATGACGGCATGGTTTACGTATGGGCGCTGAGTCCACCACAGATGGTTCTGGACCTGAAAGCCCATGAGCAAAAAGTAACATCTTTGGACTTCAGCCCGGACGGACACATGTTTGCGACCGGTGGATGGGATGCACGCATAAACGTCTGGAATTTCCGTACAGGTGAACGCATCCGCTCAATCGAAACGTACTCGCCTGTTAATACAGTGCAGATTTTGTCCGATGGCGACCGGGTCGCCGCCGGCCTCAAGAATGGCAATATTAGAATCTGGCGGATCAGTGACGGGCGGTCTCTCGCCGAACTCAACGCCCATGAGTTGGGTGTGTTGAGACTCGTCACAAGCACAGACGGAACCCGGATGTTGTCCGCTGGTGCAAATGCGCCCATCAAACTCTGGGATTTGGCTGATTATTCGGAAATGGCGTCCTACAAGATATTTGATGGTAATACCTCGATGCTCGCCATCTCGCCCTCTGGGCAAACTGCGCTGGTGGCTGACCGATATGGTTTCATCTATCAGTTCGATCTCGCAACAGGCGGGGTGCTTCAACGCATCAAGGCGCATGACGGACCTGTGTGGGCGGTGAGTTTTGCCCGAAACGAAACCTTTGCCCTGAGCGGCGGCATTGACGAGGTTGTCCGCGTTTGGCACCTGGCGACCAGCAGCCGGATTTCCTTTGGTGATGAGGATACAGTTCAGCGCCCCACGCCGTGGCTGGACAGCGATCATCCCGGGGCCCGCATTTTTCGAAAGTGTGCGGGCTGTCACGCAACAACGCTGGAAGAGCCAGCCCGTTCCGGCCCGCATTTTGTAAATCTGTTTGGACGCGCGGTGGGTAGTGTCCAGGGCTATCGTTATTCACAATCCCTGGTCGATGCAGATTTCACGTGGAATGACCGCACATTGGCTGAACTGTTTACGCAAGGTCCTGACGTTTACCTGCCCGGGACAAAAATGCCGGTGCAAAAGTTCGTGGACGATTCCTCGTTGATGGATTTGATCGACTATTTGCATATTCTCACGTCTGCGTCGGTGGAATGAGGTTGCCGTAGCAATTTACATTTCACGGGCAGAGGTGGTAAACTCTCTGGCGAGATTGTCCTGAATTGGATGCCGTCGGGAAACAGGAGAGGCCAATGAAAGCCATGTGGATGGGAATGCTGGGTGCCGTTGCAATCGCCGTCGTTGCGGGCTTTGTGTTGACGAGTACGGGTTCAACCACGGCGCAGGAATTCAGTTCAAGCGATACACGCCTTTAACACTGTCTTCGACAACACTGTCTTCGACATTTCAAAGTAAAAGGCCCGCTGTTACCAACGGGCCTTTTTAGTGTCTGCATAACGCTGGGAGTCCTATTCGGCGGGCTCCCGTGGACGTTCATTTATTTCTTCCAGCCACAGACTATGGTGTTCCCGCGCCCAGTTTTCGTCAACTTCGCCCGTCGTGACGGCTTCGATAGCGCCTTCCATGCCGAGCGAGCCGATATAAATGTGCGCGATAATAATGACGATCAGTGCCAGCGCCATAACGGCATGCCACAACAGGGCGAGCTGAGTCTCGTGTAGGGGCGTTGTGACGGCGGGCAGGTCAAATCCGATTCCGTTCAACAGCGCAAACGTGGGTGCAAAGGGTGCAAACTCGAACGGGAACAACAGACAGATGCCCGTGTAACTGATCGACGCGCCACCCAGAACAACGCTCCAGAAGATCAATTTCTGGCCCGCATTGAATTTCTTTGCCGGTGGATGGCTACCCTTGCTGAACAGCCCGCCACCTTTCAGAATCCACTGCACGTCCAGTCTGGATGGGATATTTTCGCGGACCCAGATTACGACCATGAGAAGAATGCCCAGCATGAACGCAAATCCGATGTAATTGTGCGCCATCTTGGAGTAGAGCGTGAGCGAGGCGAAAGCGCTTTTGCCGATGACCGGCATCAGGACATACTTGCCGTACAGGGTGTTGAGGCCGGACAGACCCAGCACAATAAACGACGATGCGGTCAGCCAATGGGTGAAGCGCTCAAGATCATTGAATCGGAGAACCGTCCGTCCTGAACGGCCGCTGTCAATTTTGATTCGACCTCTGAGTGTAAAAAACACACCCAGCAGGAGGAAGATGCCGAGCAGAGCCCAGCCGCCATAACTGGACAGTGGGCCATTTCTGAACATGCGGAAATCATCGCCTTCGGACTGAACTAGGACACCCGCTTTTTTGTCAGGAATGGAGACAGTACCGGAAACGCCCTTGCGGATTGCCCGCCAAAGTTCCGCATCGCTGACATTACCCGCAGCGTTACCGGGAACATTACCGGTTTCCTGGGCATAGGCGATTGATGGTGTGCCTGAAAGACTATTTGTCAGACCATCCAGTCCACCGATCGCGACGACCAACATGATCAGGCCGTAAGACACGGCCCGACGAAAAAAGATTTCCAACATAGATACCTCTCACCAGTGTCAGACGGCCAACGGCATAAACCGAAGGTTTCCAGAAGGCAGAGAGGGCATCAGATCACTGATGCCCTCTCAAATCCAGTCAGGAACCGGATTTCAGTTCGTAGGCAGTGCCCCAACCCCAGGCACCCGAACCGAATCCACGTGCAACGATACGCTCACGGTAGATGTCGGAAACCACGTTTCCGTCACCACCCAGCAACGCTTTCGTCGAACACATTTCGGCACACAACGGCAGTTTACCTTCCGCCAGTCTGTTACGACCGTACTTCTGGAATTCTGCCGATGAATGGGTTTCTTCCGGCCCACCGTTGCAGAAGGTACACTTGTCCATCTTGCCACGGCTGCCATAGTTGCCCGTTTGCGGGAACTGTGGCGCGCCAAAGGGACAAGCGAAGAAGCAATAACCGCAACCGATGCACAGGTCCTTGGAATGCAGGACCACACCTTCTTCGGTCTGGTAAATGCAATCTACCGGGCATACCGCGATACACGGTGCATCGGAACAGTGCATGCAGGCGACAGAGATTGAACGTTCACCGGGATCACCATCGTTGATCGTGACAACACGACGACGATTGACGCCCCAGGGAACTTCGTTCTCGTTTTTACACGCTGTAACACAGGCGTTGCACTCAATGCAGCGTTCAGCGTCACACAGGAATTTCATACGTGCCATTTACGTATCCTCCCTTTCTCAAGCTGCTTCAACACGACACAGGGTGACTTTCGTCTCCTGCATCTGTGTTACTGAGTCATAGCCATAGGTGCCGCACATATTTGATGCTTCACCCAACACGTAAGGATCAGCGCCTGGTGGGTATTTTTCACGCAGGTCCTTTCCTTGCCAATGGCCGCCGAAGTGGAACGGCATGAACACCACACCAGTCCCCACACGTTCTGTAAGCATGGCTTTAACAAGAACCTTGCCGCCTTCAGGGCTATGGATCCAGATATCGCCCCCATCTCGAATACCAAGATTATTGGCATCAACGGGATTGATTTCCGCAAACATTTCCTGTTGCAACTCGGCCAGCCACTTGTTGGCCCGTGACTCGTCACCACCGCCTTCATATTCAACCAGACGCCCCGAGGTCAGAATGATCGGGAAGTCCTTTGAATAATCGATCTTCTGAATCGACGCATAAAGGGTTGGTAACCGGTAAGCTTGCTTATCCTCATACGTTGGATAATCAGCCACCAGATCACGCCGTGGCGTATACAACGGCTCGCGATGCAACGGCACAGGATCGGGGAAGGTCCAGACCACGGTACGGGCCTTGGCGTTACCAAACGGTGCGCAACCATGCTTGATGGCAACACGCTGAATGCCGCCCGAAAGGTCGGTTTTCCAGTTGGTCTTGTCACCAGCAACCTTTTCAATGGCAGCCCGCTCATCAGCCGTCAGATCACCATCCCAACCAAGTTTCTTCAGCATGGCCATGGAGAATTCAGGATGACCATCCTTGATCTCACAACCAACGGGATAGGAGCCTTCAGCCAACAGGTTGGTGCCATCCTTCTCGACACCGAACCGGGCGCGGAAGTTCAAACCACCTTCGGCAACCGGTTTCGATGTATCATAAAGGATGGGTGTGCCGGGATGG
>JAJFID010000356.1 GCA_021775325.1 Rhodospirillales bacterium | reverse complement strand
GGCTTCGTCAATTTGCCGGGATGATGACTGTCGCGATTTCGCTCTCGTCCTGCGGGATGATACCGGATGAAGGTGTACGCGGGACCGTTGGATTCATTGAGGGTTTCATTGGGGGAGTCGCCGCTGATGAGCCCCGCGCTGCGCTTGTAGGGCGAGAAATTCTGTCGGCTGGTGGCAATGCTACAGATGCCGCAGTTGCCATGTATTTCACGCTTGCCGTTACCATGCCCTCAGCCGCAAGCCTGGGTGGTGGTGGCGTGTGCATCGTGCACGATTCCGAATCCAGGGAAACCCGGTTGCTGGACTTTATCGCCAGCGCGCCACAGGAGGTTCCCAGTACGGCTTCCCGACCAAGTGCCATTCCAGGAAATCCACGTGGCTTTTTCGCACTTCATGCCAAGTACGGCGAACTGAGGTGGGAACTTCTGACCGCGCCTGCCAGCAATCTGGCAAGATTTGGCACGCCAGTTTCGCGTGCGCTTGCTCAGGATATCAATGCTGCAGGAAGTGCACTCAGCGCAGATCCAGAATTCATGAAGGTCTTCGCCAATTCACAGTCGGGCAGGTTGATTCAGGAAGGCGAGATAGTCCGGCAGCTCGAGTTGTCTGCAATCATTGGTCAAATGGTCTCGAAAGGTCCGGGTGATTTCTATAGTGGTCATACGGCCCGGCTGATTGTCGACGGCGCTGTTCGCGCTGGTGGGTCGCTCAGTATTAGTGACTTGAGAGATTTCAAACCGGTATGGCGTGAACCGTTGAAAATTGAAGCTGGTGACTCAACACTCTTTCTGCCGCAGTCGCCCGCATCTGCCGGCGCAGTTTCAACGTCGATGTGGTACATGATGAATGAAAATGATCTGTTTGCAGATGGAGATCTGACAGAAAAAGCACATGTGCTCGCAGAAACGGCCATGCGCGCCTATGCTGACCGCGCACGCTGGATGCTTGAAAACGGGACCACACGCTGGTCCGTACCTGAACTTGCCGATTTTCGACGTATCGACCAGGATATGGTTTCATACTCGCCTAATCGTCACACCCCTATCGAAGCATTGAATCAGCAGCCCGTGCCACGACCCGAGAACCCGTCTGGCACCAGTTTTATTGCTGTGGATAAAGATGGTGGTGCTGTGGCGTGTGCCTTAACCCTGAATAATTTGTTCGGAACGGGGCGGATTGCGCCGGGAACAGGCATCGTGCTGGCGACTGTGCCAGGTCAGGGCGGACGCGGAGCAACGTCCCTGATTCCCAGCCTGATCGTAAACGAGCACACTGGCCGGTTCTTTTGGGCTGGCGCGGCAAGCGGCGGTGTCGCAGCCCCCACATCGCTCATGAATGTTCTGGCCCGGGCTGTTCTGGATGAAGGTTCGCTGCGGGACGCGATGGATGCCAGACGTGTCCACCACGGCGGGTACCCGGATATTACCTACTTTGAACGCGGAATGGCACCGTCTGTTATCGATGGACTGCATGCTGCGGGGCATAACATTTCAGAAACGGCTGCGATTGGTCGGGTCAACGCGTTCATGTGTTTTGAGGGCTTGCCTGACGAACCTCAAACTTGTGACGTCGCACATGACCCCAGAGGGTTTGGCCTCTCGTTTATGGCTGAAGGTTTATAAGGACAGCACAGTCTTGGCGCTCAAGAATTCCAGTCGCGGACAGGTTCCACCATTCGTTGTGATGGACGTGATGCGCGCCGCGGCGGAGCAAGAGCAGGTCGGAAACAACATCATTCATATGGAAGTGGGGCAACCGGATACCGGCGCGCCCAGCGGCGTTATAGCGGCGGCCCATAACGCACTGGAGCACAATCGTCTGGGGTATACCCTTGCTCTCGGCATTCCGTCGTTGCGAAGCGGTATTGCAGATCATTACAAAGAAACTTATGGGCTTTCCGTTGATGCGGAACGTGTTGTTGTAACAACAGGATCTTCTTGTGGCTTCCTGCTGGCATTTCTGTCGGCCTTTGACGAAGGTGACAGGGTTGCCTTGGCCAGCCCTGGCTATCCGGCCTATCGCAATATTCTTCGTGCGGTTAATATTGAGGTTGTCGAATTACCGGTCGGTCCGGAAACGAATTTTCAACCCACACCTGATATCCTGAATGAACTGGGGGGGAAACTCGATGGCCTGATCATCGCAAGCCCTTCGAATCCAACAGGCACCATGATAGGACCTGAACAGTTACATGCCTTGGTAAGCCATTGTGAAAGCGAGGGTATCCGGTTGATCTCGGATGAAATTTACCACGGCATTACATATGATAAGCCAGCAAAAAGTGTGCTGTCGTATGCTGAAGATGCCATCATTATCAACAGTTTTTCAAAATACTTCTCTATGACGGGATGGCGATTGGGATGGATTATCGCGCCACAGGATTTGCTACGGTCGATGGAGTGTCTGGCGCAGAACATGTTCATTTCGCCACCGACACTGTCGCAGTGCGCCGCCGTTGCTGCTTTTGACTGTCGAGAGGAACTGGATAGGAATATTGACCGATACACAGCAAATCGGGCTCTTTTGCTCGAGGAGTTGCCAAAAGCAGGTTTCGACAAGTTGGCATCTGCAGACGGCGCATTTTACATATATGCCGACGTCAGTGATTTGACCAATGACAGTCCGGCATACTGTCGCCGAATGCTGGTGGAGGCTGGTGTCGCCGCGACACCGGGGATCGATTTTGATCCCGCCCGGGGCAGGAACTTCGTCCGGTTTTCATTTGCCCGGTCCACAGAAGACATGATGGAAGGTGCCCGCAGGTTAATTGCCTGGCAGGGTTGACCTGGCGACTCAACGATGCCAGGGCGTCTCCAATCCTGGTCTTATGATTCGATCCAGATTAATCGCGCGCTAACAGACTGATTATCGACGCCACCAGCCACGTTTTGACGTCTCGGCGGCCTTTTCAGGCTCATCGCCCACAACAATCGTTGTAGTTTTAGACGCAATAGCAATTTCAGCATCTGACTCAACGGAACGAGCGCTTTCTTCAGGTTCCGACACAGGTTCGTCCTGTAGCGGCGGTGTGACCGTAATCTCACTCTCGTTCGGTAGGGGGGATGTCTGCTCGGGTTGGGCTTCAGCAACTGCTTTTTTCGGGCGTCTGCCACGAGCCGGTTTCTTCACCTCAATCTGCTCGGCGTCTTCTGCCTTCGCGCTTTCGTCCATGCCGGCGTCAGTCGACGTGTCTTCCGAGGGAACGCTCTCGCCATCACTGCCCGGTTTCGGTTTGCGTCCGCGGGAGCGTTTCGGTTTATCGTCGACAACAGCGTCATCACGCACGGCGTTATCAGCCTCAATCGCTGCAGGGTCCTCGCTTTCATCCGATAATTCGGCAGAACCAGACGATTCGTCATTGTTATCGCTGGTCGTCTGTTCTGTTGTTTGATCAGTGGCCGTAGCTTTGGACCGCCGCCGGCCACCCCGCCTGCCCCGCCTGCGCTTCTTCGGTGCGTCAGTTTCATCAGCAGCCACATTTTCAGGTTCTTCCGAGACCTGTTCGCCGTTCTCGCTATCATTTTCATTGCTAGCGGTGCTGGCTTCCTGAGACTGTGTATCGTCCTCACCGCCGCGCCGCCGCCGCCGAGGCCGCCGCCGCCGCTTTTTACGGGGCGATTCGTCATCATTCTGTTCATCATCGTCATTTGATGCACCCCGTGACGATGCACCCTGGGATGATATGTGCTGGGCATTAGACTGACTGGCTTCGGACCTGGTGGTGCTGGACTGTACAGCACCGTTCTTGACCCGGTCGATGCGATAGTCAGGCGCGACAAGTGAATCATCGCTGGCCAGCATGACCTCAATCTCATAACGCTCTTCAATGGCGGTCAACGAGGAACGTTTTTGGTTCAGGATGTAAAGAGCAATGGGTGTGGCTACGTGGACCGTAATTGAAGACGAGCGACCTCGCATGCCTTCTTCTTCAATAACACGGAGGACACTCAGTGCGCCTGAGTCCACGGAACGAAGTGCTCCGGTCCCGGCACAGTGAGGGCAGGGCTCAGTGCTGGTTTCCATAAGGCTTGGACGCAACCGCTGGCGCGAAAGTTCCATAAGACCAAACGGAGAAATTCGGCCGATCTGAATACGTGCCCGGTCAATTCGCATTGCTTCCTTCAACTGCCGCTCGACCTTGGTCTGATTGCGGTGAATTTCCATGTCGATGAAATCGATAACGACCAGTCCGGCAAGATCGCGCAACCGGAGTTGCCGTGCCACTTCGTCCGCGGCTTCCAGATTGGTCTGCAGTGCGGTTTCTTCAATATTGCGTTCGCGGGTCGCTTTCCCCGAGTTAACGTCGATTGCGACCAATGCCTCGGTCTGGTTAATCACCAGATAACCACCTGATTTGAGTGGTGCGACAGGATCGTGCATGGCGTCCAGTTGCGTTTCCACCTGATACTTGTGGAACAGGGGCGTGTCTTCCTTATAGGGCTGGACCCGCTTGGCGTGACTGGGGATCAGCAACTTCATGAAGTCCTTGGCGGTACGATAACCGTCATTGCCTTCAACGATAACGTCTTCAATCTCTTTGGTATAAAGATCCCGAATAGCCCGTTTGATCAGGTTGCCTTCTTCGTAGACCACACAGGGGGCAATTGATTCCAGGGTTGTTTCGCGGACCTGATCCCACAGCCGCATGAGATAGTCGTAATCGCGCTTGATCTCTGCTTTTGTGCGTTTTGACCCTGCCGTGCGCACGATGACTGCGACACCTTTGGGAATATCCAGTTCGTTGAGCATTGATTTCAGTTTGCGCCGATCAGACGTATTCGAAATCTTGCGGGAGATGCCGCCACCTCGGGCCGTGTTTGGCATAAGCACACAATAACGACCGGGCAGAGAGATATAGGTGGTCAGTGCTGCGCCCTTGTTTCCACGTTCTTCCTTGACGACCTGTACCAACAGAATCTGGCGCCGCTTGATGACTTCCTGAATTTTGTAGTTGCGCCGGGACTTTACGGGACGACGGGTTTCCACCTCATCGATATCATCGCCACCGATACTTTCGACCTTGCTGTCGTCCGAATCATTGCCGTTGCCGTTGTCGGAATCATCGTCGTCGGTTTCATTCTCGAGCTGCTCGGCAATCAGGGCTTCCTTGTCGGCGACAGGAATCTGATAATAATCCGGATGAATTTCGCTGAACGCGAGAAAACCATGGCGATTACCGCCAAAATCAACAAAAGCCGCCTGAAGCGAGGGTTCAACCCGCGTCACTTTTGCCAGATATATGTTGCTCTTAAGTTGCCGTTTTGACTCTACCTCAACGTCGAAATCTTCGAGCCGGTTGCCGTTGACAATCACGACACGCGTTTCCTCGGCGTGTGTGGTGTCGATTAACATTTTTTTCGTTGCCATTAAAACTAGAACTCCAGTTATCCCCGTCGATATGCGCAATTCCATCGACATCGATCAGGGATGATATGTGGGAAATGCTGGATGCGCGTGACAGGGATACCTCTGCTATCGGGCGATTGCCCGACGGGTCCATGCTCTGTTCGCGTGTATACTGTGCCAGCATCTATAACACCTGTTGGCCGCCCGTTCAGTAATTGGATATGTTGGTCCAGGCCAGAAGGGAACGGCATCGGTTTTGGCGGAAATTCCGCCGAAAAACTTTCGGGAGCGGGGTGGCGCGTTTCACACGTGGTAACAATCAATCGTGCGATTCATAACGCAGCCACCTGAGACCGCTTCGGCGTTAACATAACCTCAGTATTATGGTTCCACAATCACCATGTTCCGAAATTGACGAAATAGTGTCTGGTATGCAGGAACAGGGATTCACCACGCATTCGGACATTGAAGCGTACTCAATGGAGCGGTATATGTATGATTCGTCGTCGCAGTGAGCACAATATATTGAGGAAAACGCCCTGATGCGCGCTATATGCCGCGTTGTATTATGCCTGACTTTTCTTGCTGCCCTGGCAACAGCGGAAGGTTCCCGGCAAGCCTATGCGGCTGATGCCATTGTGACGGATATTCGTGTTGGTCATCACACAGACAAAAC
>JAJFID010000355.1 GCA_021775325.1 Rhodospirillales bacterium | reverse complement strand
TCTCGTCCAGGAACAGCGTGCCGCCCTCAGCCTGGGAAAACCGTCCGGGGTTTCGTTGCAACGCGCCTGTAAATGCCCCTTTTTCGTAGCCGAACAGTTCACTCTCAATGAGATCGCGCGGGATCGCCGCCATGTTCACGGCTACAAACGGATGATTCGCACGGCGACCAAAATCATGCAGGGCGCGCGCAACCAGTTCTTTTCCGGTTCCACTCTCGCCTGTGATCATGACCGTGAGGTCCGTGGTCAGTAAACGTGCAATCGTCCGATAAATGTCCTGCATGGCAGGCGAGCGACCAATGATTGGCAACCGCTCATCCAGTGCCGCCATATCAACAGTGGTATCGGGTGTTTTTTTTGTCTCAAGTGCTGCTTTAATATTTCGTGTTAAATCATTTATATCAAAAGGCTTTGGCAGGTACTCGTATGCACCTAGTTCGGTCGCCTTGACTGCCGTCATTAACGTAGTTTGGGCACTCATCACAATGATTTTCAGGTCGGGTCGCAGCACCTTGATTTCGGGGATCATGTCGAGACCGTTGGAATCTGGTAGCACAACGTCGGTCACGACCAGATCGCCAGCCCCGCCCCTGACATGCCCCATTAGACTTGCGCCATCAGCCATGGGTATTACATCGTAGCCTGCCCTGACGAGCGCCTGGGTGACAACAGTACGAATACCATTGTCATCATCGGCGACCAGAATAGTGGGTGGTAACGCCATGATCAGCCCTCGCCCTCGTACTCTTCTGTGGGCATATCGGAATGTATGGGAAGCAGAACCCTGAACGTCGTCTGTCCTGGGGTGCTGTCATAGTCGATCATACCACCATGGTCGTCGATCAGTTTTGCTGTCAGCGCCAATCCGAGGCCGCTGCCATTTGGTTTGGACGTTACAAATGGATCAAACAGATGCTCGCGTAGCGATGGGGGTATGCCGGAACCATTGTCGCTAACTTCGACCACCAGAGGCAAATCTCGCGAATCCCGCTGGCCGCTCGAGGTCAATCTGACACCTGGTTTATAGCTGGTGCGAAGCGTGATACATCCACCTTTGACAGGCACCGCCTCTGCTGCATTTTTGACCAAATTCAGAAACACCTGAATGAGCAGATCACGCTCGCCGGACACCGCAGGCAATGATGGATCGTAATTCGTAACAAATGAAACGTGGGTGGCAAAACCATTGGAGGCGACCTTGTGAACACGGTCCAGAACCTTGTGAATGTTGAGGGCCACGGGGTGGAGGACAGTTTCTCCGGAGAACTCGCCCATTCGATCAACCAGCGCGCAAATTCTATCAACCTCATCGCGGATCAGGTCCGTCAATTGCCGATCTGCGGCCGAAACGTGTTGATCCAGGAGTTGCGAGGCACCGCGAATGCCCGACAAAGGGTTCTTGACCTCGTGGGCAAGCACGGCGGCCATTCCCGAGACAGAGCGTGCAGCACCAAGATACCCAAGTCGACGGTCCATCTGCTGCGAAACGGTGCTTTCAACAATTCTCACCGCGACCCAGCCATTGGAATCGGGTATGGGCGACGCAGCAACGTCCATGGAATAATCCAGGCCGGTTCGAGGACTATGGACGTGAACGCCATGTTCACTAATAACAAGCCCTCGCGCGCTGGCGCGTAATGCAACTGCTTCTGCCTCATGTAGCTCGGGTGAAACGGATGACAACGTCTCACCGCGAATGCTTTCAAGACTTCTCCCCAGTAACTGCTCCGCTGAAGAATTGGCGCTCAGGATTTGACCGTCCTGGTCCAGCACGCATACTGCCATGTCCAGGGCGTTAAAAACGGCACTCAGGTCGACTGAGACATCTGCCTCACCCGCAACGAGTTTCAGTTTTGGTTTGGGCATCAGGCAGCCAGTCTGTCAACCAGCGGGTCGTAGAAACCCTGTATCAGGGCCTTGACCTTTTCAGCATCTGACTCGTGATTTACGGCAGAGCGAAACTCTGTCGATCCATACAGCCCCTTGGAGTACCAGCCAACATGTTTGCGCGCGACACGCACGGCAATGTTTTCTCCGTAATGGTCCAGCATGTCCTGATAGTGGCTCAGCACACAGTCACGTTGGGTGCTCAGGTCTGGATCAGGCAAACGTTCACCGGTCTGCAGAAAATGCGCAACTTGTGCCGGGAACCAGGGCCGACCGTACGCGCCGCGCCCGACCAGAACGCCGTCTGCACCGGAAAGCTCCATGATTTCGCACGCATCATCCAGGGTCGTTACGTCGCCGTTGGCAAATACAGGTATGGACACGGCATCCTTGACCTCGCGGATAAACGCCCAGTCCGAATGACCTTTGTAAAACTGACAACGCGTTCGGCCATGCACGGCCACGGCCTTGATGCCGCAGTCCTCGGCTATTCGGGCCAGTTCAGGGGCATTGCGCGAGTTATCATCCCAACCTGTGCGCATTTTCAGAGTGACGGGTATGTTTACGGCATTCACTGTCGCACTGAGCAATTTCTGCGCGTGCATCAGGTCGCGCATGAGGGCTGATCCCGCGTCGCCGTTTACCACCTTCTTGACCGGGCATCCCATATTGATGTCAATGATTGCCGCGCCGCGTTCCTCATTCAGTCGCGCCGCTTCTGCCATGATATCAGCTTCACACCCCGCTAACTGTACCGACATCGGCTGTTCCTCAGCACAATTGGACGACATTCTCAGGGTCTTTTTTGCAGCATATACCATGGCCTTGCTGGCGATCATCTCGGATACCACAAGACCCACGCCGAAACTTTTGACGATACGACGGAACGGCATATCGGTAACGCCAGACATGGGTGCCAGAACAACATTGTTCTCCAGCGGAATACTGCCGATCCTGAGTGCCATTGCCGTATATCCTAGAATTAAGGTGCCTATTTATTAGGCATCAGTGGATAAATTGCAATCATTTTAGTGGATTACGTCACTATCAATCGGACAAAAGTTGCGTGCCCAGGTGTCGACTGATCACGTGAGCAGGATACTGGTGACAAATTTGACGCCAGGATAAGCCAGTGTCAGCAAAAGATAGGCCGACAGAATGACGCGCATGACCTGATGGCCCCTAATGCCACTTTTGGGCTGGGCAACAAGTAACACGCCAATAACAACAAATGCGGCCACAGCAAACGTGGTCTTGTGATCAAACTGAAAGGCTGGTCCCCCCTGGCTTAGCGACGCGGCGATACCGGTAATCAAGCCTATACCAAGCACCAGTTCACCCAGACCGAGAAGTTTGAACTGGAATTCGTTGCAATCCGTTACCGACGGCAGTTGACGGGTGAACGCCGTGGGCTGTTTGTTCTTCAGCGCTCGTTCCTGAAGAAAACCGGCACAGGCAGCGCTCGCCGCAAGCGTCACCACGGCATAGGTTATGACAGACACAAGAATATGGAACACGATCCAGGTACTGCTGAGCGGCAGGGACGTCTCACTGCCAGTACTTTCCCAGGCGAACGCCGAAATGGAGAGGACCGCCATATAGGGCATAATAACCGCCGCCAGCCGCCATCCTTCGCGGGCAAGGATTGCCATTGATGTGAAGGCGACCAATGTGGCTGCAACCGTAATCCACAGGGCCGTAGCAAAGTCAGTCTGCCATACACCTTGCGAGCGCACGGTTAACCAAGTCAGCGGCCCGATTACAGCCAATCCCAGTAATCCCCAGAATCTCATTCCCGGTGCCAGTTTCCCCGCCAATGCCGCCCACGCTGCCGGAACGACGCAAGCGCTCGCAACCAGGCTGAAAAAGATGGATTGGGTCATTGGGTTGAATTCTCTACGGGTCAGTCCACGAACGCTTAAAATCGCGCCAGATGCTGGCTTTGGCAAGCCCCAACATAAAACAT
Source organism: Rhodospirillales bacterium (assembly GCA_021775325.1). Taxonomy (GTDB): domain Bacteria; phylum Pseudomonadota; class Alphaproteobacteria; order Rhodospirillales; family Casp-alpha2; genus JABJGO01. The sequence goes on along the minus strand of JAJFID010000355.1, from coordinate 4,581 downwards.
ATGAGCGGTGCCTATCGATTGACATTCGGCCTGAGTTCAATAGATATCAGATATGGAACTGGATGTTGTGACCAATCTTCCCGATAATCCCTGCATTGCTGTCGTGGTTGCTGCCGGGCGTGGTACTCGCGCGGGCGGTGAAATGCCCAAACAATATCAGAAAATTGCGGGAGTGCCGATTGTACGGATGGCGATCGAAAACCTGCTCAATCATCCGCATATTGACGCCATTTGTCCGGTTATCCATCGCGATGACGAGGAACTGTTTGCCGAGGCCACGTTGGGCCTGACCATGTTGCCTGTCTTATACGGCGGGGCAACGCGCCAGGAATCAGTTTGTAACGGACTCGCGGGCATCGCGCATATGAATCCTGATTGCGTGCTGATTCACGACGCAGCCAGGCCCTGCCCGTCGGTGGAGCTGGTCTCCAGAGTAATTGACGGCCTGGACAGTGTTGATGGCGTGGTTCCGGCCTTGCCTGTTATCGATACGCTCAAACGTGGAAACGACGACAACCGCGTAACGGCGACTGTTTCCCGTGACAGTTTGTGGCGCGCACAGACTCCGCAAGGCTTTCGTTTCGAGTTGATTCTGGATGCACATAAACAGTGTGCGGGGCAGGAACTGACCGACGATGCCGCGATCGCCGAAACCGCCGGTCTGGTTGTGAAAATCGTTGAAGGCGACGAGAGGAATTTAAAAGTGACAACGCCCGAAGATGTAACCCGTGTTCATGAACTGTTGCACCATCATGAAACACGAACCGGCATGGGGTATGATGTACATCGGTTTTGTGATGGTAACAGCGTTCATATCTGTGGCGTAGATATCCCCCACGACAAGGCCCTGCTCGGGCATTCCGATGCAGATGTGGGCATGCATGCGCTGTGTGATGCAATCTATGGTGCGATAGGAGAAGGCGATATTGGTGTTCATTTTCCACCCAGTGACGAGCAATGGCGGAACGCACGTTCCGATGTCTTCCTGTCGCACGCCGCCGGACTGGTTCGGGTAACGGGCGGACATATCATCAATGTGGATGTGACCATTGTTTGTGAGCGACCGGTGATCAATCCCCATCGCGATACAATGCGGGCCAGATTGGCGGACGTTCTGATGATTGACGTATCGCGTGTCAGCGTGAAAGCAACCACCACCGAACGGCTCGGTTTTACGGGGCGTGATGAGGGCATTGCTGCGCAGGCTGTCGCGACCGTATCCATGCCTGTGACAATATAATCTTGGTGCAAATGTCGAATTGGCATACATTCGGGGTAAGATGAACCTTTCCATGAAGCGGCGCGTAGGCAAATTTGGATGAATGATCATATTCATAAATTTCCTGGTAAGAAAAAAAGAATCAAGCGTTCAGCGCACCTTGTGCATGGGCCCTCGCATTCCCAACGCAACTGGCTCAGTCGGGGCATCAGCCAGGCAGGCGGCAAGCTTCCGCTGTTTGATGAGGAAGGTCAGCGTTACAGCAAGCAGACCATAAGAAGTTGCCTGGAAAAGGGCTGGGCAGAGCCCTGGTTCGCAAATCCAATCAAACCGGAATGGCTTGTGTGTCGTCTTACTGACAGTGGACGTGAAGTCCTGCATGCCGACAGTTAGCGTAGCTGCGTAGCAGTTCCAGGGGCCGCGCATGCTGAAATGCGGGCTACAATCATTTAGAGGCGGTATCATCACGTCATGACGGAATCTTCTGATACGCCTAAATTTGCCATTTGCATCAACCGTCGTTTTGGCTCTGACCGGCCATCATGCGGTACACGCGGCAGTCAAAATATTGCCGATGCCATTGAGGCTGGGGTACGCGAACGCAAAATCAATGTGATGATCGAACGGATCGTTTGCTTTGGCATGTGTAACAATGGTCCCAATATGCGTTTGATCCCGGGGGGGGCGTTTCATAAAGACGTGAGCCTGGATCAGGTCAATGAATTGCTGTCCATGCTTGAGTCAGAATGCGGTCAGAAGGATGAAACCGACGAAATTCCGGCGATTCCGGGCACATAATAACGCCCTGTCCCGAATGTTTAAAAAATGCATGGCATGTGATGTCGATCACATCCAAGTCCTGCCAAGCGTGGCATATTGAGAATGTGGAAGTGATCCTGTTTACAGGATTCTCCCTTCCCTCAAGAGCGCAGACTGCGGCCGGCATTTATTTGTCGGCCGCTTTTTTTGTGGTGACGGGAGTCATCAAGAGCTCATTGCCTCAGAAAAATCTCCGGATGGCACGCTTTGGTATTTGAAGGAAAGCCCAAGATGGTCGGGGCGGCGAGATTCGAACTCACGACCCCTTCACCCCCAGTGAAGTGCGCTACCAGGCTGCGCTACGCCCCGACAAATCTTGGATGCAATCGCATTTTCTTGCGACGCGGGCGGCACTATACGCTTGGACATCGCGGTGTACAAGCGCATCAATTGTATGATTTCAGGCGGACTTCACAGCATCACGTAGGATACCACATGCGCCTTTCAGGTCCGCCACTGCAGCACGAATACCATCTGTTATTTCCGTGCCCGGAGGTGCTTTGGGGGGCGCTTCTTCGGCTGGTCCGGTCTTCGCAACGTCGGGTGCTTTCTGCAGGTTTTTGACACCATTTTGACGCAGGAGTTTCTGTACCCCCTTGATGGTGTAGCCTTCGTGATGCAGGAGGTCTCGTATTCGAGATAGCAGTGCAACGTCATCAGGTCGATAATACCGCCGCCCACCTGCCCGTTTCATGGGGCTTACTTGCGCAAACTTGGATTCCCAAAATCGCAAGACATGCTGAGGCAATCCGAGTTCATGGGCAACCTCGCTGATGGTTCGGAATGCATTCGGCGATTTGGTTGACCGTGACGGTCCATCATCTTCAGGTGGCATTGAACTCACGACTATTGCTTAGATTATTCAGAGACGGAGGAATTGCCAGAGTTGATCCGGCTTTTCAGAACCTGTGACGGACGGAATACAAGCACCTTCCGCGGCAGAATTGGAACTTCCTCACCGGTTTTAGGATTGCGTCCAATCCGTTGACCTTTTTGACGGATGGAGAAGCTGCCAAACGACGAAATCTTTACGGTCTCACCTTGCGCCAACGTGTCTGACATGTACGACAAAACGCTTTCCAGCAGATCAGCCGACTCATTACGAGACAAACCGACTTCCTGATACACGGCTTCGCCTAACTGAGCCCGTGTTACCGTTTTGCCTGACATGTCCGACCCCCGATGATGTTGGTTTTTCTGTTTGTTGCGCAAAGGGTAACGTGCACCTTTAATGGCGTCAACGTCAAAGGCCGTAAATGTGACGGGTATCACTGATCAAGACCCGAACGGCTGGGGCCAAGGCGAATCGCGTTACCAGCGAATCAGGCTGGCACCCCACGTCAGTCCGCCGCCCATGGCTTCGAGCAGGATCAGTTGGCCAGCTTGGATTCGACCATCTTTAACAGCTTCGTCCAGGGCCAGCGGAATTGACGCTGCTGACGTATTGGCATGGCGATCAACCGTTATGACAACGCGGTCCTCGGACAGGCCCAGTTTCCTGGCGGTACTATCAAGAATTCGTTTATTTGCCTGATGAGGAACTAGCCAGTCCAGGTCACTTCGTTCGAGGCCGTTAGCATTCAGTGCCTCGTCAACAACAGCAGCGAGATTGATGACGGCATGGCGGAAGACTTCTTTGCCAACCATGCGAACATGACCGGTGGTCTGGGTTGAGGATGGTCCGCCATCCACGTACAGCAAATCTGCATGTTTCCCGTCGGAGTGAAGGTGCGTCGACAGTATGCCTCGCGCATTGGCACCGATGCCATCAGAGTTTTCCGGATCAGCCTTGACGACCACAGCCCCTGCTCCGTCACCGAACAACACACATGTACTGCGATCTTCCCAATCCAGGATTCTCGAAAATGTTTCAGCACCAATAACAAGAACGGTTTTGGCCTGTCCGGCCCGTACAAAATTATCTGCCACGGAAAGCGCGTAAATAAACCCGGAGCAAACCGCCTGGATATCAAACGCTGCGCCGTTTTTCATTTTCAGGCGGGCCTGGACTTTTGTGGCGGTAGCGGGAAATGTCTGGTCGGGCGTGGTCGTCGCTACAATGACCAGATCAATATCGTCGGGATCAGTGTTGGAATGTTCCAGGGCGCGTATGGCCGCTTCATACGCCAGATCCGATGTCAGTTCACCGTCGGCCGCTATGTGGCGCGATTTGATGCCTGTACGTGATACGATCCACTCATCGGTTGTATCAACAGTTTCCGAAAGTTCATCGTTGGTGACGCAACGCTTGGGCAAGTATGAGCCACAACCTGCAATGTAGGATCGCTGCATCATTGTGCAGTAGCCTCCGTGGTTTCATCGGAAACCAGGTCACTCAGATCCAGAGTGCTGAGTTCAGCATCGAGCTCGGCAAAGTCATGTCTGATTTCGTCATTGATATTGTTGCCTGCAAGATCAGCCGCGACCTTAATGGCATTGGCAAAACCAAATGCATCAGTACCGCCGTGGCTCTTCACGCATATACCATTGAGACCCAGAAACATGGCACCATTGTGGACACGAGGATCAAATTTTTCCTTAAA
>JAJFID010000354.1 GCA_021775325.1 Rhodospirillales bacterium | reverse complement strand
GTCAACATGCCGACGCGGCCGTCGCCGATACGGTCCAGCAGCATGAGCGGCTGGTCATCGACGCCGCGCATCAAGACGCTGCCCCGGCGCTCACTGGATTCAATCTGACGGAACCAGCGCCCCCAGTTGGGCGTTGCATCGTCGACCCCGGAAAAGCTGATCAAAGGTGCTGTCACCGGATGAATGCGTCCCAGATCACTGAGGGTGGGGTAGAAGCCCTGCTCGATAACACTGCCTGTGGGCTGAACCGGCAAAATATCACCAATGGGTGTTTCATTGAGACTGCGGCTGCCCGCATACTCGGGACCGACGACGACCAGCAGACCACCACCCTTTTTAACGAAACTTTCGATATTGCGGAAGTAGCGCGGCGCCAGCACGTGACGCACCACGTACCGGTCGAACACCATCAGGTCGAACTCGGCGATCTTGATGTCGAACAGCTCAAAAGTCGGGAACGTGATCAGGGCCAGTTCCTGAATCGGGGTGAAGTCGCTTTTTTCCGGCGGACGCAGAATGGTGAAATGCACCAGATCCACGGCCGGATCGGACTTCAGCAGATTGCGCCAGGTACGCTCACCCGCATGCGGTTGCCCGGATATGAGCAGCACCCGAAGCCGGTCGCGTACACCGTTGATGGTGACGACACCGGCATTATTGATAGTCGACAGCTCGCCGTCCACATCTTCGGCTACAACCTCGACCACGGATGTGCCAGCGTGCGCCAATGGAAAGCTAAAACTGGCATCTTCACCGGGCATAACCTGCATGGTGGATTTGATTTGTCCGTCGATGGTGAGTGACACTGGAACCGGTGACAATGTTTCACCAGCCTGAACAGTCTCATCGACCTGGAACTCAATACTCGTTTCCTGCCCTACGAGCCCGTACCCCGGCACGCGTGTCACAACAACGCGACGGTCAAATGCGTTGCGCTCACCAGTCAGCAGTACATGCAGCGGGCCGTCCGGCAAATCACCACCAATAGCAGGATCATCCATGTCATGGACCTGACCATCGGTGATGACGATTGTCCCTGCATAACGACCCCGGGGGATGTCGGCGGCGGCGGTTACAAGCGCCTGTCGCAGGCGTGTGCCTTCAGTTGTCAGTTCCGCACCCATGGCCCCAAAATCTACGAATCGCGGCACCAGCGACGGGTTGGTCGACAGCCGGTTCTGAACTGCGCGCAGAGCTTCGTCTCGTTGAGCAGCTCGGTCTTCGACGTTCATGCTGGCCGACTGGTCGACCATAACCAGGACAACATCGTCCTGTGATTCACGCTGTTCGCGCTGGTGATGCGGGCCCAACAGAACCAGAAACATGAGGGCAAATGCAGCCAGGCGCAGCACACCACCACGTGCACGATGAACAAAGATGACCGTCGCCAGCGCCAGCAGAACCGCAGCGATGATAACCATCAGCCAGACTGAAAAAACCGGCGCGAAGGTAATCGCAGTGGAGACGGTCCCCGTCATACTATTGAACCCGTCATGATCTTGATTCCGCCATCAGTTCAACCTGTCCAGAATGGTCGGCAGGTGTACCTGGTCACCCTTGTAGTTCCCCGTCAGCACGTACATCACCAGATTGACTCCAAACCGGAATGCAAATTCACGCTGCCGTTCTCCACCCGGCACCACGGCAAAAAGGGGCTGGCTGGTTTCATCCAGCGCCCATGCACCGGCCCAGTGGTGGCCGCCGGCGATGACAGGTGAAACACCGTCATTGATCCGCTCGTCTGCCGGCACCACCCACACCCGGCCACCAGTCCAGCGACCGGGAAAATCATTCATCAGATAATAAGACCGGGTCATGACGTGATCGCCGGGTACCGGAACCAGTCTGGGGATGTCCAGGACACGAGCGAACCGGCGCAGTTGTCCCAACCCGGCCGCCGCGCTGGACTGCTGCATATCAAACAATATGGTGCCGCCGTTGGCCATAAACGCATTGGCCTGCTCGGCAGCTTCGGAAGATGGCACCACGGAGTTCTGATTGATGGGCCAGTAGATGAGTGGATAGAAAGCAAGCTCGTCCGTTTTCAGATCGACACCGGCAGGCGGTGCCAGTTCAACGGCGGTGCGCTGTGCCAGCACGGCGCTTAAGCCCTGCAGACCCAGCCTGCTGATCTCGTCAGTATCCCTGTCGCCACTGAGTACATAGGCCAGCCGGGTATTATTGGCCGCGTCAATGAAATCGGCGTCATCTGCGGCCATCGCGAAGCCGTCGGTCCCGGACAGCGCCGCAGCCAAAACGCCGACACCAGCAATGCGCCTGGACGTCATGCCCAGCTTTGACAGAGTTGACGCCACGCCCACACTGATGACCAGATCAGCAACAAACAGCATCATAGCCAGCAGCAGCAACCAGGGCATGAGCGCAGTCTCCTGGCCCTCGCGATAGAACCCCCGTTCAACGAACTCTGGCATGTCGACAGCACCTTCCAGCGGCCCCAGCGCGGCAGTCAGGTTAAATGCCCTGACACCGTCATCGGAGCCGTAGAATCCGGGTGGGTGCCGAGGTGATGCGACGGCTGTACCCAGACTGTCCGCAGTCAGCGGGCTGACACCAGCCGATGGCACGCGTAAGGCACCAAATCCATCCAATACAAAGGCCGGTTCCAGAACAACATTCTCCGCCGTGCCATGGATACCCCGGCTGAGACCTACAACACGCTGCAACATTTCAACAAACAGCCCTGACAGTGGCAGGGTCGACCATTCGGCGCTCGCCCCCACGTGGAACAGGATCGTCCAGCCATCGCCGCGAACGTCCGCTGTCACCAACGGCGTGTCATCTGCCAGCCGCGCCCATGTCTTGTCATCAATATCCAGCGTCGGTTCGGCGAGAACCTGCCGTCGCACAACAATATCGTCAGCAACATTCAGACCAAAAAACGGACTGTCGGAACCGAAAGCCTGAACACCCGCCGGTCGACGCCACGACATGGCACCACCAATGGCCCGATCACCCAGCCGCAGCTTGACCGGCAACAACCCGGACAGCGGTCCTGATGAGACGGACTGAGCCAGTGATGTCTCCGACATTCGCGGCCCGGCAAACACCAGCAAAATCCCGCCATCTTCCACCCACGCCTCCAGGCGTTTCTGATCATCCGACCGCAGCTCATCCGGGTCTGCCATCACCAGAACCGCCATGTCCCGATCCAACAGTTCGTCAATGGGGCCGGAAAACACGTCACTGACCGGGTCCAGCGCGCGTTCCAGATAGTACGCACTGCTTAGTAACGGCTGATTGTCCGCCAGAGTACTGTCATTGACCAGTCCAACGGGTCGCCGCCGCCAGCGTTCATCCACCAGCACCACGCTGCCTGCCGTGCGTTCATTTTCAATGCGGATGCTGGCCATACGGTTGCGTAACTCCAGCGGCAGGTCGAACGTCGCCTCGGCTTCAAGCTCACCAGTCTCGAAACGCGCAATGGCATTACCGATCGCGCGCCGCCCGTCATCAAAGGCAACCAGTGTCACAGCCTCGGCACCATCGCCGCGCACCCGCCGAACTGGCAGGTGCAGAGTTTCGCCGCCGGTACGGGGCGGATACAGGGCCCGTGCTTCTGTGCCATGCGCAGGTTCAATCAGACGAACCGGACCCAGACGCGACAACGCAGCCAGACTTTCGTCGAGGATCGATGAACCTTCTTTTTCGCGAAGCCCGTCAAACAGCCACACCACCTGACCTGCGGTTTTAAAAGCGAAATCGGGGTGATTGAGGGCCTCCAGTATCTGCCGCCGATCCACGGACCACGGTTTCGGTTGCAGGGCCCGTACATAAGCAATGGATTCGACCGGGTTCAGGACCTGGGGCACCATGGGGCTCAATGCAGGTGCCGTGGTCAGGACCATGACATTGCGGTTCTGACGTTGTGCCTGGAGGATCAAACTCTCGGCCTGCTGGACCCGCACGGGCCAGTCCTTGGCGGCAGCCCAGCCGTCGTCGACAACGACCAGAAGAGGGCCGTTTGCCAGCATGCGCGACTCCGGGTTGTGAACGGGTTGCGACGCTGCAAGAACCAACAGACTGACCATGACCAGACGCAGCAAAATCAACCACCATGGGCTGGTGTGTGCACTGGACCGGGTCTGATCGATCATGGCCAGCAGACGAACAGCCGGAAACTGAATCCGCCTGGGGCGCATGGGCGTCAGTCTGATCAGCCACCACGCCAGCGGCAGCAGCACAAACCCGGCGAGCGCCCAGGGAGTAAACAATGAAAATGCGCCGAAACTCAACACAGGTTAACGCCTCCTCATCGTACGTCAGCGTCTGACAACAGCAGATACAGGTGCATCAGAGCCTCTTCAGGGCTGTGATTCGTGTGGTGCACCACGCTTGCCCAGTTTGCCTGACGGATTATGTCTGCCAGGCGTGCACCATGCCATTGCCACTGTTCGCTGTAGGCTTGTCGTGCATCGTTGACCTGCTCCAGCAGGACATCCCCGTCCAGCTCCATGTCTTCGAACAGGACTCGACCATCATAGGGTAACGCCTCTTCTGCCGGATCAATAACTCGCACCACCACTCCCTGCACGCCCTGTTCGGCATAGCGATTCAATGTCTGGGCCAGTTGATCCGGATCATCCAGAAAATCACCAAACAGAACGATTCGGGAATCCCGTGGCAGGGACTCGGTCGGCGGCACGCCTGTATGAGACTCATTCTCGGAGCCTCCTGAATCTGAAAGAGCCAACGACATTTCCTGCAAGGCGGCCCGGTTGCTGGACGGCGGTTTATCGGAACCACTGAGCGCCACGTGTTCGCCACCGCGGGTTAACAAAGATGCCAGCGCCAGAGCCAGTAAAGCCGCGCGCTCTGCTTTCGAGGGCACGTCCGGTGCCGAAGCAAAGTCCATGGACGCGGAACGATCGCACCACAACCACACGCTCTGTGCCGCTTCCCATTCGCTCTGGCGGATATAGACTCGTTGTGACTTGCCCGACTGTCGCCAGTCAATGTTGTGCACGGAATCGCCAAACTGATAGCGGCGGAATTGCCAGAACGTTTCACCCTGCCCGACCTGCCTTCGGCCATGAATGCCCTGGGACACGGTCGCGGCGATCCTTTCTGCCGCCACCATCAGGGGTGGCAGACTGGCACCAAGCTCCTCAGCCCGGAAGTAAGTGTTTTCCGGACTCGGACTCGATGATGCAGACGCGGCAACGGTCATGGGCGTTCGCCTATGCAATAGTCTCGCACAATTGGTCGATAACACGGGTCAGATGGACGCCTTCGGCACGGGCGGCAAAATTCAGGGCCATGCGGTGTCGCAGAATGGGATGGGCCAGTGCCCGCACATCGTCAACATTCGGTGCCAGCCGATTATCAAGCACAGCACGGGCCCGCACGCCCAGCATCAGGGCCTGAGACGCCCTTGGTCCGGGACCCCAGGAAACATGATTCTGAACGGTTTCGAGTTCACTTGATTCTGGTCTTCCCGAGCGTACCAGCTTGAGGATTGCTTCCACCACGCTGTTGCCTACCGGCACGTGCCGTATCAACCGTTGCGCCGCCATCAGTTCAACGGCACTCATGATTGCGGTAGGTTCAGTCTCGCTGGCACCGGTTGTATCCATGAGTACGCGGCGTTCCGCGTCACGGTCGGGATACCCCACATCTACCTGCATGAAAAAACGATCCAGTTGCGCTTCCGGCAACGGGTAAGTGCCTTCCTGTTCCAGCGGATTCTGGGTTGCCAGAACATGGAACGGCTTCGGCAGGTCATGGTAGGAGCCAGCGACGGAAATGCGATGTTCCTGCATGGCCTGCAACAATGCTGACTGGGTTCTGGGACTGGCGCGGTTGATCTCGTCTGCCATCAGCAACTGGCAGAACACCGGCCCCTGAATAAACCGGAACGACCGTTTGCCCTTGTCGGACTCCTCCAGTACCTCGGAACCGAGAATATCTGCCGGCATGAGGTCGGGTGTGCACTGGATTCGCCGCTCGTCGAGCCCGAACACGACCCCGAGCGTAGACACCAGTTTGGTCTTGCCCAAACCGGGAACGCCGATCAAAAGCACGTGACCACCAGCCAAAAGTGTCACCAGAGTCTCCTCCACCACCGTATCAAGGCCCATAATAACCTTGTTTACCGCCGATCTTGCCTCGGCCAACCGGTGTCCCACACGTTCGATATCTGCCACGATTGTGTCCGGAACCGCGCCGGTTTGCGGGATTTCAGCGCTCGCTGTGCTGGTCGATGTTGCCAAGAGAGGTGCTCCTGTTGTTTCCATTACGCTTGCCAATGGCTATTCTTACTATTCTGGATTTAAATAACCTGCTGCGCAATCGCCTACACGGTATATGGCATGGATATGACACAAACAGATACGTTTAAAGCTGACCAGCCGGTCTCGTTGAATTTGGACGGGGGTGGTAACATCCCACCGGAGGATATGGCACCAGATATTCAGGAACTGGCAAAAAAACCGAGGCGAACCATGTGCGGTGATATCGACATGCGCATCGGGTCCGATGCCACATGGTATTACAATGGCTCCCCCATAGGTCGGAAGGAAATGGTTAAACTGTTTTCCACCGTCCTGTACCTGGATGACAATGGCCGTTACTGGTTGGTAACACCGGCAGAGATGGCCCGCATTAAAGTGGATGACGTGCCATTTACGGCTGTGGAACTGATCACAGATGGTTCGGGTGAGGACATGGAAATATCGTTCCGCACCAATGTGGATACCGTCGTGTCACTGGATGACGAACACCCCCTCCGCATTATGCATGATGACGGCTCCGGTGAGCCGCGCCCCTACATCACCGTACGTAACGGGCTCGACGCGCTGGTCCTGCGCTCCGCCTTTTATCAGTTGATTGAAGAAGGGGTGGAAATGGACATCGACGGGGAACGGGTGCTGGGCATCTGGAGCCATGGATGCTTTTTCCCCATTGGACCTGTCGACTCAACCGATGCAGAGACCCAATGACCATGATCACACTTGATCTCGCCGAAATCAAAGCCCGGTTGAACGATTACAACTCTGACCCGGACGGCAAACAGGGCGACCACGTACTCAATCCCCACAACCGACGCCGTAACCCGGACCAGCCGCTCAGGCCGGCGGCGGTACTGGTGCCACTGGTCAATCGCAAAGACGGTCCAACCGTGCTGTTTACACAACGCACGGATCATCTCGATCACCACCCCGGACAGGTCAGTTTTCCGGGCGGCCACGTGGATGCCGGTGATGCCAGCGCAGAAGAAACAGCGCTGCGCGAAACCGAGGAGGAGGTCGGCATTCACCGCCGTCATATAAAATTGATCGGTCGCATCGATACCTACCTCACCAGCACGGGGTTTTCGGTAACACCCGTCGTCGGCATGATGGAACCACCTTTCGAGATAAATCCAGACCCGGTTGAGGTCGCCGAAGTGTTCGAGGTGCCACTGGCATTTCTGTTTGATGCAGCAAATCACTCCCGCGTGATTTATCATGCCCGCGACGAACAGTGGGACACCTATGACATGCCCTATAACGGGCATCGCATCTGGGGCGTGACGGCAGGCATGTTCCGGAATTTTTATGAAATCATCGCTGGCGACAGTGCTATACCCGCAATCATTGCCGAACGGAAACACCATACATGACACGCATTCTGATTCAGTACCTGTTGCCGCTGGTTGCCCCTTCCGCCGTTTATGTGATGTGGTTGCTGTACAGCCGATACCGGGCCAACAAGGTTGGCGACGTGGCACCCGCCTTTACCCGCGGTGGATTTTTCTGGGCTCTGCTGCTGGGTGGGGTACTGCTTGTCGCCAGCCTCGCCACCATGGCGGTTATGGGCGGCGTCGACCCGGATTCCGGCGTTTACGAGGCACCGCGCCTGGAAAACGGTGAAATCATTGGCCCCAGTTACACCCCCGCCGACAATACTGGTGACAGCCCCGGTGGCAACGAATGAGCCCGACCGTTGACCGCAGCGATCTGTACGACGTGGAGAGCCAGGGTGACGCGCCCATGGGCAAGCTGCCACCGCTGCCATGGCTGACAGCCCCGGAAACTATTGAATTGTTTGAATCCCTGCAGGTTGATGGCGCGACAGTCCGCTTCGTGGGTGGCTGTGTGCGTGACGCGTTGGCCAACCGACCGGTCAATGATCTGGACGTAGCCACCTCCTCGCCGCCAGATGTGACTATGGAGTTACTGGAGCGCGCCGGTATCCGGGCCATCCCCACGGGCATTGAACACGGCACAATCACGGCGGTCATCAATGGGCAAACCTATCAGATCACCACCCTGCGTGAAGACGTGGCAACCGATGGCAGGCGGGCAACCGTGACGTTCACCAACGACTGGTTCGCCGATGCCCGGCGGCGGGATTTCACCTTCAACGCCATGACCGCAACGCTACAGGGCGATGTCTATGATCCGTACGGTGGTATCGCCGACCTGGCGTACGGTCGGGTCCGGTTTATCGGCAAGGCTGTCGATCGAATCACCGAGGACTACCTGCGCATCCTGCGATTTTTCCGCTTTCAGGCCACCCACGGCAGGCCACCCGCCAACAAGGATGCACTCAGCGCCTGTCGCCAACTGGCCGGAAACCTGAACACGTTATCGGGTGAGCGAGTGCGTGACGAGATGATGCGTATCTTCGCCACCGTTGGTATTGCTGATACCCTGCTGCTTATGCGTGGTGAAGGCGTTCTGGAACAGGTTTTACCGGAGGCCGGAGACGTGGGCAGACTACGCGCACTGGTATGGCTGACCACACGAGCCATCAAACTGGACAGCGTTGCGCTGGACCCGTTGCGTAATCTGGCGGCGTCCCTGTCGGTGGATCAGGGTACGAACGGTGCCGATGCCATCGCGACGCGATGGAAGATGTCGGGCAAGAACCGGTCGCGACTGATCCAGATGGCAATCACCCTTGATCTGGAAGCGGACGCCCCGCGCGCCAGCATCAACAAATATCTGTATGCGCATGGCCCAGACCTGCTGCGGGATCGCGCCTTGCTGCAATGGGCCACTGAAGTGGGGATGGAAGCCCGCCTGCCCGCCGAACGCACGGCGGCATGGATTGCTCTGCTGGAAGTCATCGAAGAATGGGATCCGTCCACATTTCCGCCCTTCCCTCTGAATGGTGAAGACGTGCTGGCACTCGGCATCGCCCCGGGTCCCAGAGTTGGTGAGGCTCTCAATCAGGTCAAGGACTGGTGGTGTGAGGGCGGCTTCAAGGCTGATTCCGATGCGTGCCTGGAGAAGCTGGAAGAGGTCGCTGACAGATTGGATTGACCTCTTTTGTCAGCCGTGCCCTACAACCGACGCAAGCGCGGGACAGCGATGGTTGCAATCACACCGATGCTGATCAGTGCAAAACCATTGATCAGGAGCGCCTGATCGACACCGTAGGCCTCTGCCAGCGCGCCCATTTCCAGATGGCCCACTGGTGCCCAGCCGATGGCGAAGACCCACACGCCCATAGCCCGACCGCGCAAATGATCCGGCACACTGAGCTGCATCATGCTTTGTGTCAGCACATCAGAGGCTGACGCCAGTCCAGCGATCAGCATCAGGGCAAACAGCGCCAGCAGGTACGCATCA
>JAJFID010000353.1 GCA_021775325.1 Rhodospirillales bacterium | reverse complement strand
CACCTTCGTCGCGAACGATGAGCTGCATCTCGCGATAAAACTCCCGACGCCTGTCATCGTCAAGCTCGACCCGGGCTTCCTTCAGGAGCATGTTAAAACGGTCATTGCTCCAGCGCGTATCGTTCCAGGGCGCCCCGCCTTCATAACCGGTAGAGAACATCCAGTCTTCGGTGGCCCGCCCGCTCCAGTAACAAGCGCACCACGGTTTGTTGAGCCATATATTGCTCCAGTAACCATCCGTCGGTGCCCTCACGACTTCAATATCAAGGCCGGCCCTGGCAGCCTGCTCGCGATACAGGACAGCCGAGTCCACAGCACCATCAAAAATCTCAGCCGCATGCAACTGAACTTTCAGGCCCTCCTGACCGGCCTGCTGGAGATGCCAGCGGGCTTTTTCAGGATCATACTCGCGCTGTGGAAGATCATCCGCATGGTATCGGTTAGCCGCACCAATCGGGTGGTCATTTCCGATTGTTCCGTGGCCCTGCAGGATCAGCTGGAGAAGCGCTTCCCGGTCCACAGCCAGTTTGAGCGCCATTCGCACATTGTTGTCCGTGAAAGGATCAACATCGGTCAGCATGGGAAAAGTGAAATGTTTCGTCCCGGTCACTTCTTTAACGCTGACGCCGTCTGAGCGCCCGAGCAGTTTGACTGTCTTCAGATCACAGCGGTTCATGACATCCACTTCACCGGAAACGAGAGCATTCGTGCGGGCAACGCGATCGTTCATGCCAATGATTTCCACCTCGTCAAAATGGGCGCGATTGGCCTTCCAATAGTTCGGGTTTCGCGTGGCAAGCAGTCGCACACCGGGCTCGAAACTGACCAGCGCATATCCACCGGTTCCTATTCCACTTGCAACGTTGCTCAGTCTGTCACCGTCAGCCGGAAGAACAGCAAGATGGTAATCGGACAGCAGATACGGGAAATCGGCACTGCCACTTTCCAGTTCCACAATCACCGTGTGAGTGTCTTCGGCCTGAATAGATTTGATGGGTGCAACGATTGGTTTTGCTGCAGAATTGGATTCCTCTGACCGATGGTGGTTGAGGGACGCAATGACGTCGTTCGCGGTGAGCGACCGGCCATCGTGAAACTGAACACCCTTTCGTACTTTGAATGTCCATGTCCTGGCATCAGCAGAGCTTTCCCAACTCTCCGCGAGCTCCGGCAGCAGGTTTCCGTGGGCATCAATTTCTGTCAGGCAATTGTACAGACATCCAAGGCCCGCAAGCTGCATGAAGGCATCCTCGAAGGTTGCCGGATCAAGTGTGTCGGTTGTGCTGCCGCCTGTGATTCCAACCCGTAACCTGCCGCCTTTTTTGGGCGTGGCTGCGCGCGCGCTGGTGGACGCTCCGGACAAACCGGCCAGGGACAACCCCAGTGCCGGTGCCATGCCCAGTACGGTCCTTCGGTCCACCTGGCCCAGGAAAGTATTGGGTTCCTGTTGCCCGGCTGTCGGGTGTGATGAACGACACCCGTCCGTTTTCTCCACACCAACCATATCCACAGAAACATCTTCTCGCAGCTTCATATCTTCCGGCATCCTGACCTCCTCCGTTGTTTGGCCCTGCATGCGCACAAAACAGTCCGCGCATGCGATAAAATTCAACGACAGCGGGGACCCGCCATCATGGTCAGAGATGTTAGGAGCATGCCGAGTGACCGGGTATTACCAAAATGGGTAATGCGTTTAAGTCGGGTCGTTGACCGCCAGGTGCGTAAAAAACAATGAAAACAGCTCACCCTGACTCCGTACGCCAAACTTCCGGTACGTGTGTTTCTGGTGCGCCCGCACGGTATCCGGCGTAACACCAATTTTATTGGCGATTGATTTCGTGGACTGACCACGCAATACGTAGTGAAGGACTTCGTACTCCCGGTCTGACAACAGATATTGTCCAAATACCGAGGCCCGGTTGAGTAACTGGCTGTGAAACGTTGATGCCTTTTTGCCCCGGCTTGCCTTTTGCCAGTGCTTTAACATTGCGGACCTGACGACCCGTTCGATTTTGCGAAGATTATTGAGTTCCTGCGACGAGAACCGGTCGTTGAAGTGGGCCCGGGCAATACACAGACTGATGCACTGACTGGGAGACCGCCATGCGACGTAACTGCACATGTCTGACTGCCCCACGTGCCGAAAGTACATTTTGTAGTACTCGCTTTTAGTGAAGGTATCCCGCGCTACCTGTTTTAACGAGTAGAACCCATCCGGGATATCCTGCAGAAATGCATTGTAATAAGGGCCAAAAAGATACCCGCCCTTCAGCCACACATTTTCGAACAGTTCGCGTTCCGAAGAAACAATATGGTCATACAGAACGATGGGTGCGGAGTCTTTCTGGAATTCAACGATCAAAGAACTGTCATACGGTACGATTTCTGCAATCGCCTGCATCAACATCTCGGGGAAACCATTGTGCCCAACGGCTTCGATCACCTGACCAACAACGTTATGCCACGCCGTGGTATCCAGTCTCAGGGGCTGATACGTCATCCTGAAGTTCTTCCCAATTCAAACCCGGACTGTACCCGAATTCTCAAACTCGCAACGTTTGACGGCATTTCCAATCGGCACCAATACTGAGCGACAAAGCTGCATCACGTCAAGATTTCGCGTGACACCCGCGGTCGATGAGCCGTTTCACCCTTATCCGTTAGTCCGAAACCGGGCCACTGCCGACCCTTGGGTGCGGTCGGGTACCGTCGGAAACTGCCATGCAAAGCACAATTTCATCGGGGCGCGGCGCGTCAGCGACCATCACAGTCATGGTATCGAAATGCGCGAATGACCAGACTTCATCCTTGTGTCCGAGCGGAAGATCAATGGCTACGCCCGCAGCGCCGACCTTGGCATTCGATGGAATCACCGCCTTGCCACCGCCAATCGCAGCACGCATCGGCTTGCCCAGTTTTGGATGGATCACCGCTCCCCCATGCTCCATGTCACCGGCAACCCCAACGATGGCGGCCTTCCCGTAACTGACGGCAGAGCCACCAAGCATATCCACGGCCTCGCCCATCAGTTGCTCGCCAAGCTGACCACCAATATCGAAAAGCGGCGACAGATCTTCAACGAAGTGCCCGGCGAAGGGGTTCTTGATTACCGCGACTGCGGCGACACGGGTTATTGGTTCACAAGCTTCACCAAAGCCGTCCGCATTGATGGTCTCCTTGATCAGGATGGTTTTACGAATGTCCAAGGTAAATTCTCCGCACCGGTTTTCGACTGGCTTTGCAACCATATCTCCAAGATTGCATGACACCAAACCGATCCCACAAGCGAAAATCGACTGCGTGTCTCTTCCCGGGTATCATCAGAAGTGATTACGGGCCCTGTGTTATTTATGCTTTGGGATTGGAAACGGACATTACTCGAAAACGCTTCCGCTTAGGGATGCAAAGCAGACCCTGTTTTGGGTCCTCAAAAGCACCCGCTGATGACCCAGAGCAGACATTAGAAAGATTGCCGGAAAACGTCCGTTTAGGACCTAAGACTGACGTGTTGATGCCCTTGGACATTCTACATCCTTTCTAGAACCGTTTCGGGAT
>JAJFID010000352.1 GCA_021775325.1 Rhodospirillales bacterium | reverse complement strand
TCCGGCATGGGGTTGTCTCCGTATGTGTCGTCGTACCCGTTTATGTGTCGTAACCGTGGGTCATGGTTGATCCGGATACATTGGACGGTTCCGGATCGGGCATCAAATGAATTACATTTCCAGAACCGTGAATTAAATCAGCACCTGCCAGGTGAACACGCCTTCTCGGGCTTTGAATAAAAGCCCTGTCAGGTAGTAGATTTCACGGTTAACCGTGAAGTCTACACAAGTAAACAAAAGTAGGCATTTGCTGTAGACTTTTGACCACTTTTGTAATGAAAGGATGGAAATTCGGAAGAATCACAGCCCCGTAAGTTATTGATTTATAGAAATTTGTAGACCTTTGCATACCTTACGCGGCCTTCCGGGTCTACATTCCGCCCGAATCGCGAGAATTTGCGGGCGTCTCTGCGGGTATTTTGGGTCTGGTTTCTTTGACAGACACCGACTCCTTTTCATCCAACACAGCGATGGTACGGATGGCCTGAATGGCGGCGTGGTACTGACCCCGGTTCATGGCTTCGCGATAGACGGTTTCCAGCCGCACCAGCAGGTCTTGATTGCCTTCGGGCCGGTTTTCGTGGGCAAACTGTTTCAGAGTACGAATACGGCGCAGGATGCGTGGATCCTGCAACAACCGCCATCCCGCATGTTTCGCCGTGCCCCAGGCATAACCCGCGTGACGGGCGGCATCGGCGGCTGAATGACCAAAGGCATACAGGCGACAAAAGGACTCCCAGCGCGGTTTCATATCAAACTCCGCCGGGATTTTGGGCAGATCAGGACATTCGTCATGCTCGATACCGTCGCGGATCAGATCAAGTTCGCCGTCTGATATCTTGCCTACGAACTCACCACTGATGGTCATGCCTTCTCCATTGGCACGTTTGAAATCACCATCCGCCTTGGGATCATAGCCGCGCTCCTCCAGCCATTTGGCCCGCAACGCCGGGTCAAGCGGCGCATCATCGGATTGCGGATTAAGATAGTCAGGGGCATCCATATCAAAGGGGTCGGAGGCACGAATACGGGGATTGCTGGAAATGGGCATGGGCTGACCTTTTTGATGCATGAGGGAATAAAGGCCGTATAATAGTATTATTATCCTAAAATGTCAAGTAACATCTATGTGTATTTCGAAACTGCTGTGACCTTGTGAACGTGCATTGGAGTATCGGCGAGGTACCGATGATTCTCCACACCGATGGGCTCCGACGCGTAGGTATTTGCTATGTTTTGTTGATGTCCGCTACTAGGTATATTCTGTTGCAAAACGCTCATTTTGAATTTGGTTTAAGAATTTCAACGTCTCGGACGAGCATGTCAAAATTTTGGCTGGGGGACGGTCGTCAGATCGATTTCTCTCTGTGTGAGGCCCTGAATAACGTACACAAGCAATATGGTTGTTTTTCTTGTTAAAGTCGACTTTCGGAGAAAATTTGATCCTCACGAATTTCGAGTTTTGCAAGAAAATCAGGTAGAAAGCGAATGTGGTGGATTAGCTGCCAAAACTTCCGAGAATGACCGAGGCTGTGTAAAAACGAATTCTTGTGCGAGAAAACGAAACATTGATTCGTGAATCGAGCTTTCACGGCAACTTAGTTTTACCCATAACGAATTGTTGATTCAATTGTTGCGTGGCGCTCTGTAGTGGCGACGTTTTTACGCAGCCTCGACCCAAATTGGACATCGTGGGATTGGGCCCTTGATGCCTTCCGGACCTGGACTGTTGTTGCTCTCGTTTCATCAGTCGGACGAAACGCCTACGCCTTATTAAATGCAAACTTGGAAAAGCAGACTCAATCGCTTTCCAACTGAAAGGCTAGGAAACGGGATCATGTGTGAATTTCAGGTAGGCCCTTCAAGCGTCGCGGTTACGAGCTTTGGGTAATCCGTCCCGTCAGCCAGGCCAGGGCTACGACTGATGCCAGAACCAGAAACAGAACCAGCATCGCTATACGGAAGCCGCGCCGGTTCTGGGTGATCCTTTCGGCATCCGGCTGGGCCCGTTGTACGGCTTCCCCAGCCTTGACCCCGGCAAGCTGCTCGGGACTGTTGAGTTCGGCTGTTTCGGCAAGCGTGTTGCCAAGTGCACCGTCCTGGTCTTTGGCGTGCACCATCATTAACGGCCCTGATCTGGCGGGATAAAAGTGGCCGGGCTGTCGTCCGCCGGGCCACTTTCGATGTAAAGTGAGTGGCTGGGAAAGGCGAAAGCACTTCCTGCACCCTCAACGATTTCCTTGATGGCGTAGGCTAGGCTTTCCTTGATTTCAAGCCACTCACCCCAATTGGTGGTTCGGGTGAAGCAATACAACATAATATCGATGGAACTGTCGGAAAAACTGTCGATACGCACAAACAACACCGCCTCAGGCGGCTCAGCAAAGGCGTCATCAGCCACCACATAAGCTTCGATACCGTCGCGAATAGCCCGTAGCTGATCGACCGTGGTGCGGTATTCGACGCCGATTTTCCAGTAAATGCGACGATGGGTCATTGCTGAAAAATTGGTCACCGCCGAATCCGACAGCTTGGTATTGGGGACAAGTACCGGCGCCTTGTCAAAGCGGCGCACCACCGTCGAGCGGAAACCGATGCTTTCGACGGTGCCTTCGACAGTACCGTCGACCCGTATCCAGTCGCCGTTATTAAAACGTTTTTCAGCGATTATCAGGATGCCCGCGATGAGATTCTTGAACAGGTCCTGTGCGCCAAGGGCAACGGCAACGCCAAACAACCCCAAACCGGCAAGGATCGGACCGACCTCAATGCCCCAAATTTGCAGAATTGTTGCCGCCCCGATAAAAATGAACAACACCTTGATGGTTTTGATCAGCCACTCGACCATCGCCACAGTAAAATATTTTTCCAGCTTCTTGAGAGATTGGCTAAACGGGTCTGCGAGCCGATACAGGACCCAGAAAAAAGTAAAAGCAATAAGCGAGCGAATAAAATAACCGCCAATAGTGGCGAGGGAACCGGGTAACTGAAGGTACTCAATGACAAAAAATGCACCGATAACGATGGGCACGAAACGGATTGGGTTTTGCAGCGCCCCTATGGCCCTATCATCAACGTCGCTCTCAGTCCGGTGTGCCAGTTTTTTCAGAAACGACAGCACGAAGCGGGTGAACAGGCGTCGGAAAACCAGGAACACGGTGAAGATTCCGACTGCCGTGATCAGACGACCGATATCAATCCCGAAAATGCCGGTTTGCCAAACGTCGACGGTCAGTTGCCAAAATTCGTTTAGAGTTTGTAACGGATCGCCCAAGGTTCAACCTCCTCAAATTTGCAGCCGCTGTAGAAAGTATCAATTCCTGACCCGCGCAGGTATTTCTGCCAACGCCATATTCCGGGCTACATAGCCTAAGAAGAGCGAAAGGCCTCACCCGGAGATGAGGCCTTTGCCATATCGATAGGCATTGGATGGTTTGGATTAGAAGCCCATACCGCCCATACCGCCAGAGGGATCACCCATCGGCATTGCAGGAGCGTCGTCTGTTGGTGCGTCTGAAACCATTGCCTCTGTGGTAATCAGCAGAGAAGCAACGGAAGCCGCGTTCTGGAGAGCGGTACGAACAACCTTGGTCGGATCGATGATACCGGCCTTGATCATGTCTACGTACTCTTCAGTCTGAGCATTGAAGCCGAGTGTGGCACTCTTCTGTTCAAGGATTTTGCCCACAACCACAGAGCCATCAACACCAGCATTTTTTGTGATCTGACGAACCGGAGCCTGCAAAGCGCGTTTGATGATGTCCACACCGACCTGCTGGTCGTAGTTTGCTACAGCAATATTGGCGAGTGCCTTGGTAGAGTTCAGCAGGGACATACCGCCTCCAGATACGACGCCTTCTTCAATAGCCGCCCGGGTAGAATGTAATGCATCATCAACCAAGTCTTTGGTTGCTTTCACTTCTATCTCCGAACCACCACCAACACTGATGACAGCCACACCACCGGCCAGCTTGGCCAGACGTTCCTGAAGTTTTTCCTTGTCGTAGTCAGAAGAGGTTTCTTCAATCTGCTGACGGATCTGTTTGCAACGGCCTTTGATGTCAGCGTTCGAACCCGCGCCTTCAACAATGGTAGTTTCTTCTTTCGTGATCACGACGCGCTTGGCAGAACCCAGCATGTCCAACGTTACGCTTTCCAGCTTGATGCCGATGTCTTCGCTAACCATCTGACCTTTGGTCAGAATTGCGATATCTTCCAGCATGGCTTTACGACGATCGCCAAAACCAGGAGCTTTAACAGCCGCTACTTTGAGACCACCACGCAGTTTGTTGACAACCAGCGTCGCCAAAGCTTCGCCTTCGATGTCTTCTGCGATGATGATGAGAGGGCGTCCTGCTTGAACGACTGCTTCGAGAATCGGCAACATATCCTGAAGAGAAGAAAGCTTCTTCTCGTGGATCAGGATATAGGGGTTTTCCATTTCGCAGTTCATCTTGTCGGCGTTTGTGACAAAATATGGGGATAGGTACCCGCGGTCGAACTGCATACCTTCAACGACGTCGAGTTCAGTCACTAAGCCTTTGGCTTCTTCAACCGTGATAACGCCTTCGTTGCCAACTTTTTCCATGGCAGCAGCAATCATTTTGCCAACTTCGGTATCGCCATTGGCAGAGATGGTGCCGACCTGTGCGATTTCAGCACTGGTAGAGACTTTTTTCGAACTTTTGTGAACGTTCTTTATAACTGCCTCGACAGCGAGGTCGATGCCGCGCTTCAGGTCCATCGGGTTCATGCCAGCAGCAACGGCTTTGCAGCCTTCGCGGACAATCGCCTGAGCCAGAACCGTAGCTGTCGTGGTTCCATCACCAGCTTCGTCATTGGTGCGTGAAGCAACTTCACGAACCATCTGGGCACCCATGTTTTCGAACTTGTCAGACAGTTCGATTTCTTTAGCGACCGCTACACCATCCTTGGTGATACGGGGTGCGCCGAAGGATTTGTCGAGAACAACATTACGACCTTTGGGACCAAGCGTCACTTTGACAGCATTGGCCAGGATGTCGACGCCATTCAGCATACGCATACGGGCATCAGCACCAAACTTGACTTCTTTAGCAGCCATGTCTCTTAACCTTTCATTTTAAAGAAGAAGTTTATTTCTTCTTCTTTTTACCTGATTCAATGATACCGAGGATGTCCGATTCCTTCATGATAAGAAGGTCGTCACCGTCGATTTTGACTTCCGTACCCGACCATTTGCCGAACAAAATGTTGTCGCCGGCTTTAACGTCGAGCGTAGTAACCGTGCCGTCTTCGGACTTATGCCCAGAACCGGCTGCTACTACTTTGCCTTCCATGGGCTTTTCCTGTGCGGAATCAGGGATGATAATGCCACCCGCGGTCTTCTGGTCCTGTTCCACGCGCTTAACCAGCACGCGATCATGAAGAGGCCTGAACTTCATGGCGAAGTCTCCTAATTTTCGGGTAAAAATGGTTTGGCAGTCAATTGCGTTAGCAATCTGCATAGACGAGTGCCAAGGATATGGGCAGCATACCTTTTCTTGTCAAGGCGTGGGCACCTCTGTCGGGCAATTTAAGGCAACCATTACCTGTCATGAGTATGAGGAACTGGCTGCCACTATCAATACTTTCAGCGGATGATCGGTTGCTAAAAGTAACGATCAGAATCATCCACGTCTAACGCCACAAATCACCGCAACACGACAGCCCACAAAAGTCTCCTTCTGGCTGAGGCTGTTGAAAAAGTCCGTTGGTGAGTGGTGTAAGAATTTGCTCGATTTAATTTGCAAAGGATGGATGACACCAGAGGGCATCTCAACGGCCCTTCGTGCTGTCAGGACAGGATTTTGAGCCCTTCTGCCGATCCCTTCGTGTCGAAGGTACATGAAGCCAGCCAGTGGGCAAGAAATTTCACGCTATGCGCCTGCAAAGGACTTATTCAACAGCCTCGGCTATGAAGAGACGTTTTCAACGTTCTCCGATTTCGTCTGCTCCGTTGCGGATA
Organism: Rhodospirillales bacterium; assembly: GCA_021775325.1. GTDB lineage: Bacteria > Pseudomonadota > Alphaproteobacteria > Rhodospirillales > Casp-alpha2 > JABJGO01. Next base: position 854 of record JAJFID010000352.1, on the reverse strand, counting down.
GCGGCCTCCATTATTTGAAATTCGTAATGTAACGATGCGCGAAGCGAGGGTGGAAACTCAACATATGGAAATTGCCCGATGTCTTTACGGTTACTGAAAAGTGGAGCCATATCCGTCACCCCGTCACTCGACCAAACTCCCCATCTTCCTACATCCCAAAAAGGCCATTGTCGCGCAGCAGCTTTGGCCCTATTGGCAACACGCTCGGAATGGGCCATGTTTTCCTCTGATGTAACCCTTTTATCGTGGTGCGTACATGAACCTGCAGTTTGATGCTGACGTTGAAGCCTTCCGGGGCGAGGTGCGGGATTTTGTGCGCGATAGTCTGCCCGCCGATATCCGGGCGCGGGTGGCCGCCGAGCGCATGGATTTATCCCGCGATGACCAGCAGCGCTGGCACAAGGCGCTGCACAGTCGGGGCTGGGCGGTTCATGAGTGGCCGGCTGCCTATGGCGGGCAGGACTGGTCGGACGCCAAGTCCTATGTGTTCGAGCGTGAAATCGCGCTGGGCGATGCGCCCCGTCCCATGACCTTCGGTGTCAGCATGCTGGGCCCGACGCTGATCGAATTTGGCACGGATGACCAGAAAGACCGATTTCTGCCGAAAATCGCCTCCGGTGATCATCTGTGGTGTCAGGGATTTTCCGAACCCAATGCGGGTTCTGATCTGGCGTCCCTGCAATGCAAGGCGGTACTTGATGGCGATGACTATGTGGTCAACGGCTCCAAAACCTGGACCACGGACGGGCACAATGCGGACTGGATGTTTGGCCTGTTCCGCACCGACAGCTCGGGCAAAAAACAACACGGCATTACGGTGCTGCTGATCCCCATGGACGCAGCCGGCATCACCA
>JAJFID010000351.1 GCA_021775325.1 Rhodospirillales bacterium | reverse complement strand
ACCTCTGAAGGGAGAGTCCGAGAATCCTCCCAGGTTGATCAGCGGCATCAATGAATTTGACCGGACAACAGGTGGTGGCCTGGTTCCCGGATCGGCGCTCTTGGTTGGCGGTGATCCTGGTGTGGGCAAATCCACGCTCTTGCTGCAGATTGCAGCGGCCTTAGCGGCGCAGGTACCTTGCGCCTATATTTCGGGCGAAGAAGCCATTGATCAACTACGGTTGCGCGCTGAACGCCTGGGCGTTCTTGATGCTCCGGTCAAACTTGCTGCAGCAACATCGGTTCGCGATATTGCGACAACGCTGGAAAAGCCCAATGGGCCGAGGGTAGTTGTCATCGATTCCATCCAAACAATGTATGTGGACAACGTGGAGTCGGCACCGGGTACGGTATCGCAGGTACGCACATCGGCACAGGAATTAATTCGCCTGGCCAAACGCCAGGGGTTTTGCGTCATCCTCGTCGGACATGTCACCAAGGAAGGTGCGATAGCAGGCCCCCGTGTTCTGGAACACATGGTCGATACGGTGCTTTACTTCGAAGGAGAGCGCAGCCATCAATTCAGAATTCTACGGGCCGTCAAGAATCGGTTCGGTGCGACGGACGAAATCGGCGTCTTTGAGATGGGTGACGCAGGTCTTGGCGAAGTGGAAAACCCGTCTGCATTATTTTTATCTGATCGCGACACACAGGTCAGCGGTGCCTGTGTATTTGCCGGGTTGGAGGGCTCACGCCCGGTTTTGGTTGAAATTCAATCGCTTATATCGCCGTCACAATTGGCAACGCCAAGGCGTGCGGTCATCGGCTGGGACAGTGGCCGATTGGCTATGTTGATGGCAGTCCTGGACACACGATGTGGCCTTGCTTTGGGTGGCGGCGACGTGTACCTAAACGTCGCAGGTGGTCTACGAGTCACGGAACCGGCAGCGGACTTGGCCGTTGTTGCATCGCTGGTCTCATCGCTTAGTGGGACTCCGTTGCCACCTGAGACGGTGTTTTTTGGCGAAGTTGGTTTGTCCGGTGAAGTTCGTCCTGTGGCGCATGCGGATATTCGCCTAAAGGAGGCTGCTAAACTGGGTTTTTCGAATGCTGTTATCCCCATTCATCGAGCAAAGAAAAAACAGGCGCTGCGCGACCATGGTCTCAATGTCCAGGAAATCGAGCACGTGGCTGAAATTGCTGCCCGCTATGGTCCAACCAGTGATGAATTGAGGGCCGACCGTGGAAAACCTTGAGGGCCTGCCTATAAATGCCATCGATTTAGGTGTTGCTTTTATTCTGCTGATTTCCGGTATCCTGGCCTACGTACGCGGATTGGTGCATGAGGTCCTCTCTGTCGGGGCCTGGGTCGGTGCGATTTTCGCGACAGTCTTTTTCTATCCAGCGGTCCAGCCCTACGCGCGCGATCTGATCCCTATGGACTTTGTTGCTGATATGGCAACCGGTGTCGTGATGTTTGTGCTAACCCTCGTCATTCTCTCCTTGGCTACGCGAGCGGTCAGTTCAAGGGTCAAGGATAGTGCCTTGAATGTGCTTGATCGCTCGCTTGGGTTTATTTTTGGCCTGGCTCGTGGCGCACTTGTAGTTTGTGTTGCTTATCTGGGTTTCGAATTAATGGTGCCTGAGGAAGATCAACCCGAATGGGTCACTGTGGCCAGATCAATTCCGCTTGTTCGGTTGGGTGCTGCGAAACTCTACACGCTCGTTCCAGAAGATACAGATCTGAGTTTGCCAACTGTTCAGCCGGATGAAACAACACAAGACATTCTCAGACTAATCACACCTGCAACATCAGCACCAGAAGAGCCAGAGTCTGATGGGTATTCTGATAACGAACGTGGCACAATCGAAAAACTGATCGAATCCAGTCAATGAAATTTGACCTAAGTTGAGTTAGGATACCGCATGCCAACCTACCCACCTTTCGAAAAAGATGATGCGTTCCACGACGAGTGCGGATTGTTCGGCATTTACGGCGACGTTGATGCCGCTGCACATACGGCTCTTGGCCTCCACGCGCTTCAGCACCGGGGTCAAGAAGCAGCAGGTATTGTTAGCTATGATGGAGAACAGTTTCATACCCATCGTGCACTCGGATTGGTCGGTGATAATTTCAGCTCTCAGGAAGTTATTACGAAATTGCCTGGTGGTTGCGCGATCGGACATGTTCGATATTCAACAACAGGCGAAACTCTGCTTCGCAATGTCCAGCCATTGTTTGCCGAATTCAAATTCGGCGGTTTGGCAATTGCACACAATGGAAATCTGACCAATGCCCATACCATGCGGCGTCAACTGGTTGACCGGGGCTGCATTTTCCAATCCACAAGTGATACGGAAACCATCATTCATCTCATCGCCACCAGTGAATACGGCAAAGTTGTCGACCGTCTGACCGACGCCTTGCAGCAAATGGTCGGTGCCTATTCCCTGGTCGCCATGACGCGGCAGAAATTAATCGGTGTCCGTGATCCTCATGGAGTGCGGCCTCTTGTCTTGGGGCGTGTTGGCGATTCATGGATCATGACATCCGAAACCTGTGCACTGGATATTATTGGCGCTGAATATGTACGCGATATAGATCCGGGAGAGATCGTCATAATCGACGAAAAAGGTGTCCGCAGTATAAAGCCATTTCAGAAAAAACAGGACCGGTTCTGCATTTTCGAATACATATACTTTGCTCGACCCGATAGTCGCATAACGAATCGCAGTGTCTATAACGTCCGTAAGAAGATCGGTGCAGTTCTATCACAAGAGAGCCACGTGCCGGCAGACCTTATTGTACCGGTACCCGATTCGGGTGTGCCATCCGCCATTGGATATGCGCAGGAATCTGGTGTTGATTTTGACCTCGGAATCATTCGCAACCACTATGTCGGACGCACATTCATTGAACCGACGGAACAGATCCGACACTTGGGTGTCCGACTTAAACATAATGCCAACTCTGCTCTGGTGAAGGGTAAACGAGTTATCTTGGTGGATGACTCTATTGTTCGCGGCACTACGTCCGTCAAAATTGTCGACATGATGCGGAATGCCGGGGCTAGCGAGGTACATATGCGTATTGCCAGCCCGCCAACAACGCACTCTTGTTTTTACGGTATAGACACCCCTGAAAAGTCACAACTCATGGCAAACAACTATTCTGTCGAAGAGATGGCGAAGCATATCGGCGTGGACAGCCTTGCCTTTATTTCTGTTGACGGAATGTACCGAGCTGTCGGTGTAGACCAAGGCCGACAGGGCGAAAGCCGCAGTTACTGTGATGCCTGCTTCACGGGTGAATACCCAATTCCTCTGACGGATCAGGAGTTGGGTAATCCTAAACAATTGTCATTGTTGGTGGAGCAGGACTAATCTGTGGTTACTTCCTTACAAACTGAGAGCCGCCTGGGCGGACGTAATGCGTTGATTACGGGCGCTTCCAGAGGGATTGGGCGGGCGATTGCCCTGCGTCTCGCCCGGGAAGGCGCGCATTGTGTACTGGTTGCACGAACAACTGGTGGCCTGGAGGAAGTTGACGACGAAATCAAGGCTTTGGGCGGTACGGCAACACTGGTTCCCATGGACCTGACCGATTTTCCTGCAATCGACCGGCTGGGCGCAGGAATTCTCGATCGTTACGGAAAACTCGACATCTTCGTTGGGAATGCAGGCATTCTCGGGAAATTGACACCCGTGGGTCATATTCAGCCCGATGTCTGGGACCAGGTCATCGCCACAAACCTGACGGCGAACTGGCGCCTGATCAGGAGTCTGGACCCATTGCTTCGCGCATCTGACGCCGGTCGGGTCGTTATGATGACGTCAAGTGTCGGGAAAGAGGCGCGAGCCTACTGGGGAGCCTATGCCGTCAGCAAGGCCGGTCTTGAAAATCTAACCTTGACCTACGCGGCTGAAGTTGAAAAGACAACTGTGCGCGTGAGTCTCGTGAATCCTGGAGCTACGCGTACCCGAATGCGTGAGGAAGCGTATCCCGGCGAGAACCCCGAAACTCTCAAGTCAGCAGATGTTGTTGCGGACTCCGTCGCACGACTTGTGATGCCAAATCCCATGGAAAACGGACAGCGCATTTCAATTTAGCCATTCCGCATTCTAAATGTTGCAAAATGTGGCTTTTTGTGGCAATTGTAGTTTACGAATGATTCACCGCCTATTGGCGACACAGACTCAAGAGAACATCATGGAATTGACCAGCAACATTCGCCTCTTCGGGCGAACCAAGGCCCTTGAAGGTGAGATAGACGAATTTCTGAATAAACTTTCAGAATCTGCTTTGCTCTTCAAACACGCGCTTGCCATATACTTTCGTGCCGGTGCGAATGAAGAATTTGACGACAAACTAAAACACGTCAATGCCCTGGAAAGTGAAGCTGACCATTTGCGCCGGTCTATCGAGAGGCAACTGTACGAGCACACGCTCATTCCTGAGAGTCGCGGCGATGTTCTGGGGCTTGTCGAGAACCTGGACAGTATCATCAATCTTCTGGAAGGTTCCCTTTGGAATTTCTCCATTGAAACTCCAGACATCCCGGAAGAATTTCACGCTGACTATCTCGCTCTGGCCGAGATGTCCGCGCTCGCAGTCGAGCATGTTGTCATGGCATCGCGTGCATTTTTCACCAATATCGATGATGCCAACAATCATAATCATAAGGTCATGTTCTACGAGAAGGAAACAGACAAAATCAGCACGAAGCTGAAACGGGCTATTTTTGCCGCTGACCTGGATCTGGCGCATAAGGCGCATCTTCGTAATTTCGTTGAACACATCGATAATGCAGCGGACTCCGCCGAAGACGTCGCGGACCGGTTGGCTATCTACGTTATCAAACGCACAGTGTAACGGTACGGAACGTGGAAGTATCGACCATATTATTCCTGACCAGCGGGCTTTTTCTGGGTTGGGCTCTGGGTGCCAATGATGCTGCCAATGTGTTTGGTACTGCCGTTGGCTCGCGCATGATCAAGTTTTCAACCGCCGCTATCGTGTGCAGTGTTTTTGTGGTTCTTGGTGCTGTCGCCAGTGGAACCGGGGCCGCTCATACGTTGGGTAAACTCGGTGCTATTACCGCCCTGCCCGGTGCATTTATGGCGGCTTTTTCTGCCGGCTTTTCTGTGTACCTGATGACCAAGGCCGGCATTGCCGTGTCAACGACCCAGGCAATCGTCGGCAGCATTATAGGGTGGAATCTGTTTAGTGGCACAGCAACTGATTCGTCAGCGTTAACCAAGATCGTCACCACGTGGGTAGTTTGCCCACTTCTCGCTGCCGGAATATCAATGATCCTGTTCACGGCCGTTACGGCGTTTCTCAGGCGCTCAAACATCCACCTGCTGCGGACAGACGCCTATACCCGTATCGGCCTGTTGGCGGCAGGTGCCTTTGGTGCCTACAGCCTCGGAGCCAACAACATCGGCAACGTGGTCGGTGTGTTTATTCCGTCGTCCCCCTTCACAGATTTCAGTTTTGGCGACATTTTCACGCTGACTTCAATTGAGCAACTTTTTCTGGTTGGTGCCCTGGCAATTGCCGTTGGTGTCATAACCTATTCCAAACGAGTCATGATGACAGTGGGTCGGGGCATGATCCCTTTGTCACCTGTTGGCGCATGGGTTGCCGTTGTCTCACATTCCATCGTCCTGTTTTTGTTTGCTTCCAGAGGACTGGAATCATTTCTCGCCTCACACGGATTGCCTACAATTCCGCTGGTGCCAGTATCAAGTTCTCAGGCAGTTGTTGGTGCGGTTCTGGGTATTGCCCTGCTGCGCGGCGGACGAAACATTCGCTGGCGCGTGGTTGGCAGTATTGTAATTGGCTGGGGATTGACGCCCGTAATCGCCGGAATAATCTGTTTTGTCGGGCTTTATTTCCTGCAGAACGTATTTAACCAGCAGGTTTACATTCCAGTTCTTTAGTCCGACTAGACGACGCGTAACTCGACGCCATATTCCTGAGCTGTATTCGCAATGTCGTCACCTGGATGTTCATCAACGATGACACAGGTTGCCCTTTCCACGTTGGGCATCCTGACGGGGGCGACTTTGTTAAATTTGGTTTTGTCCACGAGTAACACTGACGTTCTGGAATGTGATAGCATCATTCCATGTAAGTCGGCGCCGGGGCGTGTATATTCTGTAATCCACGGATGCGTAGACATGGCGCTGACGCCGATAAAAGCGAAATCAGCGAAGTAGTGATCAAGCATAGAGAGTGCATCCTGACCATAAGCTGCGCCTTCATAAACTTCGCCGCCGATGAGAAAAACGCGATTTCCACTTCCACCCGTGAAGCAGGAAGCCACCTGCATATCATTGGTGTAGATCGTCAGGTTGCCGAGTACAGAAAGCGACTCAGCGACACAAAGTGTCGTCGACCCAGCGTCGATGATGACTGAACTTCCATCAGGAACCAGTTCTGCCGCCGCTTCGCCAATCTTACGTTTGCCTTCCATGTTGACAGATAATCGTTCCGTCAGACTAGGTTCCAGGGAATCAATCGAGAGCGCACCACCATGTGTCTTTCGAAGCTTCCGTTCTTCGGCCAACCTGGTTATGTCGCGACGTACGGTCTCGCGCGAGACCTCAAGTCGCCGGTGCAATTCACTGACAGACACCGATCCTCGGCTCGCCAATGTCTCCAGAATGAAAGAACGACGCTGCTCAGCCAACAGTCCTGATCTCGCCATGGTATTCGCCTAACCTGCCACTCGTGATATGCACAACGAACGATGATTTCGAACATGACACAAAACTTTTATCCTGCGGACATGTACTTGTTTTCACCCTGCGGTACAACGTTTCCCACTCACTCGGGAATTAAATGTGGATAACACTTCCCAAACCGATCTGTACACCATAGTATATTGTGGTATTTTTGGTCAATATGTGGTTTTTTGACCGTATTATTGATCAAGACCGCAATTTCAACTCACCAAATTGGCATCGAGAAATCAGGCATGAATGAGACAACCGGCACCCCAGTCATTTACGAGGGCGAGAGTGATAGCAACCTGAGCCCAAATCGTCGGAACTGGCAGGCCAGCCAGACCGACCCAGAAATCCAGAGACTGTTGGATGACGATGAGAAATACTATCTGAGGCAGTCCGTCTCAACCCCATGCCTTTCGGCTATTAAAAAGGCGGAAGGTCTGTGGATTGAAGATATGAGCGGCAACCGGTTCATGGATTTCCACGGCAACAGCGTGCACCACATTGGCTACGGACACCCCCGGCTTATCGCAGCGATCAAGGACCAACTGGACGACCTGTCATTCAGTCCCCGTCGATTTACTTGCGATCCAGCAGTTGATCTCGCCCGTAAACTTGCTGAAATCACACCCGGCGATCTCGGCAAGACCCTGCTCGCGACTGGTGGTTCCGATGCCATCGAGATGGCTCTGAAGCTTGCCCGTATCAATACTGGCCGGCATAAGACTGTTTCTTTCTGGGACTCATTCCATGGTGCCGGTTTTGGCGGCACCAGTATTGGTGGTGAGGCCCTGTTCAGAAGTGATCGGGTCGGCCCATTGTTGCCCGGCACAGAACATGTGCCGCCGTTCTCCTGTTACCGATGCCCATATGGCCATGAAGATCGTGACGGACAGCCCAACTATGAACTTTGCGGACTGGCGTGTGCCAACATGGTGAAATATGTGCTGGAGAAGGAAGGCGATGTTGCGGCCGTCATCGCGGAGCCGGTTCGTGCCCTGCCCTATATTCCGCCGCCGGGATTTTGGAAATCGGTCCGGGACGCCTGCAACGCACATGGTGCATTGTTGATTTTTGACGAGATTCCCAATGGCCTCGGGCGTACGGGCCGTATGTTCTCTTGTGAACACTTTGACGTCGTGCCGGACATTCTTGTTGCCGGAAAAAGCCTGGGCGGTGGCATTCTTCCGATCGCCGCCATGATTGCACATCCTGACCTGGATGTGGCCCATGAACTGGCCATTGGTCACTACACTCATGAGAAAAACCCCGTCACCTGCCGGGCCGCGCTGACAACAATACAAATCATCGAAGACGAGGGATTGGTCGAGAATGCCGCGATTGTCGGCGCCTATGCCCTTGAGCGCCTCCATGCCATGAAAGACCGGCACACCATTATCGGCGACGTACGTGGATTAGGCATGATCATGGGGCTCGATCTTGTAAAGGGTGCGGACACCAGGGAACCGAATTCTGCTGCGGCTGATCGCGTGCTCTATAGATGCCTGGAAAATGGCCTGAGTTTCAAAACCAGCATGGGCAACGTACTTACCCTCTATCCCCCGCTCATCACCACAAAAAATGATATTGATCATGCATTTGACATTATTGAGGCGGCCATCGCCGAGGAATCATGATCCAAAAAAAACTTCCCGGAATTGAAATATAAATGTGGTATTTTGACCGTTTATGCCCGATAATGCGGCAGCCTGTAATTTACCTCACGACATGACGCACCGTCGATCATGAACCAAATGGAGCAACTCTTCGATGACCGAACACGTACAAGACCCTTGGCTGTTGACCCCAGGCCCACTGACTACCTCGATGGAAACAAAGCAAGCCATGCTTCACGATTGGGGTTCCCGTGACGCCTCATTCATTGAAATGAACGCACGCGTACGCGACACACTGGTCAAGATCGTCGATGGCGAAGGATCCCATGTTTGTGTTCCAATTCAGGGCAGTGGCAGTTTTGCCGTCGAAGCAACGCTCGGTACCCTGATCCCACGAAATGGCAAAGCTTTGATCCTGATCAATGGTGCCTATGGCACACGCATGGCAAAAATTCTCGACTATGCTGGTCGTGCATACGTCATCAACGAAACACCGGAAGACACACCAGTTGACTTGAAAGCACTGGACGCCTCGCTGGACAGCGACGCGTCAATAAGCCACGTACTGGTTGTCCACTGTGAAACCACTTCCGGAATTCTCAACCCTATCGCCGACGTCGCCGAAATCGCCGCTCGCCATGGCCGCAGTCTGATCATCGACTCCATGAGCGCCTTTGGTGCCGTGCCGGTTAGCGCGAAGGAGATCGTATTTGATGCCATTCTGGCTTCTTCCAACAAGTGTCTGGAAGGCATTCCCGGCATGGGTTTTGCCATAATCCGACAGGCAGTGCTGGAAGGTTGTGAAGGCAACGCCCATGCCCTGACACTGGATCTGTATGACCAGTGGAAATCCATGGAAGCCAATAAACAATGGCGGTTCACACCACCGACCCATGTCATTGCCGCGTTCGATAGCGCTATTTCACAGTATCTCGCTGCAGGTGGTGTTGCGGGTCGTAACAAACGATACAGCAACAACTGCCGTATTCTCTTGGATGGCATGCGGGCTCTCGGTTTTGAAACGTTGCTGCCGGACGAACTGCAGGCACCTATCATCGTCACGTTCAAAATGCCCGCTGATCCGGCATTCGTATTCGAAGATTTTTATGATCAACTCAAAGACGCGGGATATGTCATTTATCCAGGCAAACTGACCGTCGCCCCCAGCTTCCGCATCGGTTGCATTGGCAACCTGGACGAAAATCACATGAATGGTGCGCTGAAGGTCATCAAAGAAACACTGGATAAAATGGGGGTTGTTAACGGAGTCCCCGTCGCAGCTTAACAACAAATGTATGTCCATTATTGCAACAACTACTGATAAGAAAGAGTACCCTATGCCTCATCCAAGTTCCATTTCGGTCAACGGGCGCGAGTACCCGTGGCCCGAATCACCTTTGATCGTCGTATGTGTCGACGGCTCCGAACCAGCCTATATTGAGGAAGCCATCAAAGCTGGCGTCATGCCATTTACAGCGAAGATGTTGGCGGAAGGTGCGGATTTGCGTGCGGACTGTGTGGTGCCGTCCTTCACAAACCCAAATAACCTGTCCATTGTGACCGGTGCCCCTCCATCAGTTCACGGCATTTGTGGGAATTTCATTCTCGATCCGGAAACCGGTGACGAAGTCATGATGAATGATCCGAAGTATTTGAAAGCGGACACTATCTTTAAAGCATTCCACGATGCTGGCGCGACGGTCGCCGTTGTGACGGCTAAAGACAAACTGCGAAACCTGCTGGGTCACGGCCTGGACTTCGCCAGTGGACGGGCAATCTGCTTCTCTTCCGAGTATGCTGATCAGGCGACTGTAGCCGGTAATGGAATTGACGGTGTGGTGGAACTGGTTGGAAAACCCGTTCCTTCGGTGTACAGCGCTGAGTTATCAGAATTCATCTTCGCTGCCGGCGTCAAGCTGTTGGAAAGCCATCGTCCGGACCTCATGTATCTTTCAACAACAGATTATGTTCAGCACAAGCATGCACCGGGTTCTGAAGGTGCTAACAGCTTCTATGCCATGATGGATGGGTATTGGGCGCAACTCGTCGAGCTGGGTGCAACGTTGGCCATTACCGCCGATCACGGCATGAGTGCAAAACACGGTGCCGACAGCCTTCCCAAAGTTATCTATTTGCAGGAGGTTTTTGACGACTGGCTCGGTGAAGGTGCTGCGCGAGTCATCTTGCCTATTACAGACCCATATGTTGTTCACCACGGTGCGTTGGGTGGTTACGCGACGGTCTACCTGCCAGAAGGCGCTGATGTTGACGGCCTGTGTAAGCAGGTCATGGCATTACCCAATGTTGAGACGTGCTTGAGCAACCAGGATGCCTGCGCCCGGTTCGAACTTCCATCCGACAAGGTTGGCGATCTGGTTATTGTTTCAGTGGAGGACACGGCACTGGGCACGGCACCTGCGCGCCATGACCTGAGTGGCCTGAATGAACCACTACGTTCTCACGGTGGAATTTCTGAACAAACAGTTCCGCTCCTGTTCAGCCGACCGGTAACGAAATCAACAACCGATATCCGGTTGAGAAACTTTGACATCTTCTTTATGGCCATGAACGATCTGGCCGATACGCAAGAAAGGATCGCGTCTTGACCGCTGACCCACAAGTTAACGCAACGGCCCCTCGTCATGAACCAATGCGTATTGCCGGAAAACTGGTGAACTCGGACCGTGTGTTTGAGGTCTTCAATCCATACAATGGCGAAGTGGTTGGCACGGCGCCCCGCGCCACACAGGAACAGGTGCGCGAAGCATTCCGGATTGCCGCCGATTACACCCCTACACTGACCCGGTATGACCGCCAGAAAATACTGTTTCGGGTCGGTGAAATTCTGGAATCCCGGAAGGAAGAAATTTCCGACCTGATTACGGCCGAATGTGGAATTTGCAAGAAAGATTCTATCTACGAAGTTGGTCGTGCCTACGACGTTTTCACACTTGCTGGCCAATTGGCCATTCTCGATGACGGTGAAGCGTTCTCCTGCGACATTACCCCACAGGGAAAACAGCGGCGGATTTTCACGTCACGTCACCCACTGACCGCCATTTCTGCAATTACGCCATTCAATCATCCGCTGAATATGCCATCTCACAAAGTGGCGCCCTCTATCGCCACCAACAACTGCATGGTGTTAAAACCGACCGAACTTACACCACTGACCGCTCTCCTGTTAGCTGACATCGTGTATGAGGCCGGGCTTCCACCAGAAATGTTCTCTGTGGTTACAGGGCTGCCCGAAGATCTGGGGATGGAGATGATCACCAACGAACATGCCAATCTCGTTACATTCACCGGCGGTGTGCCGGTAGGCAAAATGATCGCGGAAAATGCCGGTTATCGGCGTACTGTGCTGGAACTGGGCGGCAATGCGCCGCTCATCATCATGGAAGATGCTGATCTGGTAAAAGCAGCCGATATGGCCGTGCTCGGCGCAACCAAGAACTCTGGTCAGCGATGTACAGCCGTCAAACGCATCCTGTGTGTCGAAAGCGTTGCCGACGAGTTCGCCGAACTGGTCACCGAACGGGCCAAGAAGATCAAGTATGGCGATCCCATGGACCCGGAAACAGATTTGGGAACCGTCGTCCATGAAGGTGCGGCAAAGATGTTCCAGGACCGGGTCAATGACGCCATCGCATCTGGTGCCAAGCTGTTGTATGGCAATGATCGACAGGGCGCTGTCTACTCACCAACGGTCCTGGACCACGTACCCTATGATTGCGAGCTTGTCCGTGAAGAAACGTTCGGGCCGCCCATTCCGATCATTCGCGTGAAAGACATCGATGAGGCGATTTTGGTTGCGAACTCCACCGCGTTTGGGCTGTCATCGGGCATCTGTACACAAAACTGGGTCTATATTCAGCGCTGCATCGCCGAACTGGAGACTGGCACGGTCAATGTTTGGGAAGTACCGGGTTATCGTATTGAAATGTCACCTTTTGGCGGCATCAAGGACTCAGGCCTTGGGTACAAGGAAGGTGTTGTTGAGGCCATGAAAAGCTACACGAACGTCAAAACATTCTCTCTTCCCTGGGGATAATGTCCCGCCGCGTAAAACAATGTTTACCGACATGGGAGAGCCCGCGATCATAATTGAACGTGGGCTTTCTTTTGTGGTTCATTTTGCTACCCTATTGGGCTGAAAATGATGAGTGCTGGTCATCAATCCGAGAGACATCAAAACGAATGAAGACGCCAATAAGATTGCCTGGAAGCCCGCCAAACAATGGGAGGATGTTACATGAGAGATGCCATTAACAGGCGCGAGGTTCTGGTCGCCGGCATGGCACTGGCTAGTGCCAGCGCATGGGCAGGCGCATCACCAGCGTTTGCCCAGCAAACCGACGACACGGTTATTGGCACCGTCACGCGTATCCAGTCCAATGCGGTCGCCATGCAAAATGCTTTCCCACGCATTCTGGAGAATGGCAGCGAGATACTGCTGGGCGACGTGATTTCCACAGGCGCCGACACCAGACTTGAAGTGACGACGCTGGATGGCGGCGTGGTGACACTGGGTGAAAGTACGATATTCATCGTCATGGAGTACGTCATGAGCCAGACCGATGGCAACATCCTCATGCGTCTCATGCAAGGTGCATTCCTGGCAACCAGTGGAACCATGAACAAGGTCGCTGGCAACGCCTTTGTCATCGAAACAGAGCTTGCCACCATTGGCATCCGCGGCACGACTGTGTGGGGCGGG
>JAJFID010000036.1 GCA_021775325.1 Rhodospirillales bacterium | reverse complement strand
TATCCCCAGCTTTTTGGGTGACCATTGACGCGTGACCCGGACAGGACGAGCGGAATGGTTTCCGCCAGCAGTGTTTCCGCATCAGTACCAAATTCCGGGATTGATCCTTCCGGCAATTTCGAAACTGCCGCATCGGGGCTCATGGCATGGCTGGACCGCACATCTCGGATGTTGCCAATGAAGTCTGCCAACTGGTCCACCATGCGATGGCCAAGGTCACGGAAGGTCTCCGCGTCCATGTCCAGTGGCGATTTTTCATTCATGACAAAACTCGCTCAGCCGCGCCAGAACGAGCGCGTAAACAGGACCAGGACCGTAAACAGCTCCAACCGACCCAGCAACATGCCGCCCGTTAACAGCCATTTTGCAGGATCGGGTATGGACTGGAAGTTACCAGCCGGACCGACAATGGGGCCCAACGCAGGGCCCACATTGGAGATCGCTGTGCCGGCGCTTGAAATTGCGCTCAGGAAATCCAGCCCCAGCATGCCAAGTCCCAATGCCAACAGCGCATAACATATGCCGAAGACAAAAAAGAAACTGAGGACCGAGACAATGACTTCGTCTGAAATAGGGCGGCGATTATAGTGCGGCACAAAAATACCGTGCGGCAGCATGAGATGATGCATCTGGGTTCGCGCTGCGGCATACAGTACCTGAAACCGGAAAACCTTGATGCCGCACGTTGTCGATCCGGCGCACCCACCAATGAACATCATGAAGAAAAATAACGGCGTCGCAAACGCTCCCCAGAGTGTGTAGTCCTCGGTGGCGTAACCCGTACCAGTGATGATGGAAACCACATTGAATGCGGAGTAACGGACAGAGTCGAAAATACTGCGGCCATCGTCCAGCCAAAGCCATCCGGCAGCAACAATGACCCCGGCACCAACGGCGATCAGAAACCATTGAACCTGACTGTCGTTGGACAGAGCGCGCCAGTCCCCCTGAATGGTTTTCAGATACAGCAGGAACGGCAGCGCCCCCATCAACATGCCAAACGTGGCAATGGCATCAATTGTCGCATTGTCAAAATAACCCAGCGATTCGTCATGGGTTGAAAACCCGCCCGTAGCGATCGTGGTCATAGCGTGGGCAACCGAATCGAAACCGCTCATACCAGCGAACCAGTATGCGGCGGACCATGCGACAGTCAGCAGCAGGTAGATCACGCCAATGACCACGGCAATTTGCGCTGCCCTTGGCAATGCCTTGTCACCCTGTTCGGACGATTCCATGCGAAATAACTGCATGCCGCCAACACGTAACAACGGAAGAATGGCAATCGCCATGACGATGATACCGATACCACCAACCCACTGCAGCAGCGCCCGCCACAGAAGAACACCGGGTGGGGCATGATCCAGTCCCGTTATGACCGTCGAGCCGGTAGTGGTCAGACCGGACATGGCTTCAAAAAAAGCGTCTGTAAAGCTGAGACCAAGGTCCGAAAATCGGAGTGGAATAGAGGCAAAGATTGCCAGCAGGACCCACGCAAGCGTCGTCATCAGAAACGCCTGGCGGACATTCAACCGCGCACCGCCCGTATTTGACGCAAACGCCATGGCAACGCCCACAAACAGCGTTAATCCGGCTGATGCAGCAAAGACCTGCCAGTTTTTGTGCCCGGTATACCAGTCAACAAATGCGGGAACGCACATGACCAGCGCCAAAATCGCCAGCAAAATTCCGTTGACCAAAAATACAGGTCGAAAATCCATGGAGCGCATGTCGTGTACTCACAATCACCATCTAATGTGACACGTGACGGGCCGAACACTGGCCCGTAGCGGGCTCACGGTCAAGCTCTGGACACCTAGACGTTGCCGGTTTCAATCGTCGCCGGATTACCAATCATGGCCAGAAACTCCCGTCGCGTTGAGGGGTCTGTGCGGAAGCCACCAAGCATTCGGCTTGTCACCATGGTAACACCCGGTTTGTGAACGCCACGCGTTGTCATGCACTGATGAGACGCCTCAATAACAACCGCCGTTCCTCTGGGTTCCAGTACCTCATTAATCGTATTGGCAATCTGTGCCGTCATTTTTTCCTGAATCTGCAGTCGTTTTGCGAACAGTTCGACGACTCGGGCCAGTTTTGAAATCCCGACGACCCGTTTATGTGGCAGGTACCCGACGTGCGCCTTGCCAATGATCGGTGCCATGTGATGCTCGCAATGGGACTCAAACCGAATGTCCCTGAGCAGAACCATTTCATCATAGCCGTCTGTTTCTTCAAACGTACGTTCCAGTATCTCGTGCGCGTCAACGCCATAACCGGTAAAGAACTCCTCATAGGAACGCACGACACGGGAGGGTGTGTCCGTCAATCCTTCCCGGTCCGGATCGTCCCCGGCCCAACGCAGCAATGTACGAACTGCATCTTCCGCTTCCTCGCGTGACGGGCGCAGAATAGCCGTGCCGCCTGCCACGGCTGGTTTTCCCTGTGTGCTCAAAACATATCTCCAGAGGGTCTAGTGGTCTGTATCACTAGTGTACAGCCGCAACAAAATGAGGGCTGTCCAGTGAGAAGGTAGGAATTATGGCGTCAAACTGGCTGCCTGCCCGATCCCGCATTCCATAGGTACCGCCCATGATTCCCGTGGGCGTCGCCAATGGCGTGCCACTTGTGTACTCAAATGCCTCACCCGGATCCAGTACCGGCTGTTCGCCAATCACGCCATCGCCACGGACTTCGTGGACGTGACCGGTTCCATCTGTAATGCACCAGTAACGGGTCAACAACTGAACCGGCTCCGCTCCGTTGTTCTCAATACGCACGTGATAGGCCCATACAAAATGCCCTTCGTCCGGCTCTGATTGATCAGCCAGAAAAATAGGCGAAACCTTGATCGTAATGGTACCGGTGGTTTCAACGTAAGTGTTTTCGTTATCAATCATAGTTTGTCTGTACTTGGCCCGGAACTTCGTGTGTGGTTGTGAAATCTAGGCATGCACGTACCATTGTACAAGCTAAACTGGTAAGCACCAAATTATGTGAGACGCAGGTTATTCCTATGAGATTTTCCATTGTCAGTTCCGCACTGGTTGGCGTTTTGGTCGGATTCGGGGGCAGCGTCGCCATCGTCCTGGCGGCGGCACAGGGCGTTGGCGCAACACCGGGACAAAGCGCTTCCTGGATAACGGCGCTTTGTATCACCATGGGGGTGACCAGCCCGCTGCTGTCCTACCTGCATCGTATGCCCATTGTTACCGCGTGGTCCACGCCTGGTGCTGCGCTTATCGGGGCAACGGCAATCGGCGGTGTACCGACAATTGGCATTGAGGCCGCTGTTGGGGCATTCCTGTTGGCAGCCGGACTGATCCTGCTATGCGCGATTGTAAAACCGCTGGCTGCTGCCATGGCGCGAATTCCGACACCTGTTGCTGCGGCGATGCTGGCTGGTGTCTTGATTGGTTTTGTAACCGACATGTTTGATCTGGCTTCCACAGACCCTGAACTTGTTTTGCCGCTTGTGGCCGTGTTTCTGGCCGTTCGGATGGCGAGCGCCACATGGGCCGTGATAGCCGTTCTGGTTACCGGTATCATTTGGGCGGCATTCCTGGGCCGTATTGAGCCGATGGAAACGGGTCTGGCGCTTTCCAGCCTTGAGATCGTGACGCCCACATTCGACCCGACAGTGTTACTGGGTCTTGGCTTGCCCCTGTTTCTGGTTTCCATGGCGTCCCAGAATCTACCGGGGTTCGCGGTGTTGAAAGCAGCCGGGTATGAGCCCCCGACGGGATCTGCCCTGACGATTACCGGACTGGCGTCGGCTCTCAGCGCCCCGTTTGGCGCACACACAACAACAATGGCAGCCATTACAGCCTCCTTGTGCACAGGTCCGGACACCCACCCCGATCCCGCACAACGCTGGAAAAGCGGCCTGTTTTACGGCCTGTTTTACCTGATCCTGGCGGCAGTCGGTGTGACCGTTGTGGCCGGATTTGCCGCCCTGCCAACGGCGATCATCGCGACCGTGGCCGGGCTGGCGTTGATTGGGCCGCTTACAGGCGCGCTGAGTACTGGACTGAGTACGGAAGAAACCCGGTTTCCGGCTGTGCTCACCCTTACCGCGACGGCGTCCGGTTTGTCACTGTTCGGCGTAGGGTCGGCATTCTGGGGCCTGGCACTTGGCATGCTGGCATTGTTTCTGGATCAGATTGCGAAGAGGGTTAGAGCATGACAACGGGCTTTATTCATCATGAATCCTATCTCTGGCACGATACACGAAGTGCCGGACTGTATTTGCCAGCCGGTGGTCTGATTGAGCCTGACGTGCATTCGGAGAGCCCGGAGACAAAAAGACGCCTGCGTAACCTGATGGAGGTTTCAGGTTTGCTGGATCAACTGGTTCGTATCGCCCCGAGGTCAGCGACGGAAGAGGAAGTTCTTCGGTTTCATACCGCGGATTATCTAAGCCGCCTCAAGGAAATGAGTGTGGATAATGGTGGTGACGCCGGTGCCACAACGCCCTTCGGTCCGGGTAGTTACGAAATTGCCCTGCTGTCTGCCGGTGGGGTCATCAGGGCGGTTGAAGCGGTACTGGACGGTGACGTAGACAATGCCTATGCCCTTGTCCGCCCGCCCGGACATCATGCAGTATCAGACATGGGGATTGGTTTCTGCCTGCTGGGCAATGCTGTGATTGCCATCAAACACGCCTTCGCTGCCCGGGGCGTTGAACGGGTCGTTACGGTGGACTGGGATGTTCATCATGGCAACGGAACACAAAGCGGTTTTTATGACGACCCGAACGTACTGACCATTTCCATCCATCAGGACGACTGTTTCCCACCCGAATCCGGTTCTGGTTCACAGACTGGCGAAGGTCGTGGCGAAGGGTTCAACATCAATGTGCCGCTACCAGCCGGATCCGGCCGTGGTGCCTACAATGCCGTCATGGACCGAGTTGTCGTACCGGCCATAGAAGCGTTCAAGCCGGATCTGATCGTCATCCCGTGTGGTTTTGACGCCAATGCCTATGACCCACTGGGGCGGATGCAACTCAGCAGCCAGGCATTCCGTGACATGACACGAACGGTTATGCAACTGGCTGAGTCAGTTTGTGGCGGTCGGCTTGTCATGTGTCACGAAGGCGGGTACTCGGCGGCCTACGTACCATTTTGCGGCCACGCCGTGATCGAAGAGATGAGTGGCGCGGAACACGTTATTGAAGACCCGTTCTGTGAATACATAGAAGCTGTTGCGGGTCAGGCACTGCAACCTCATCAGGAACCGGCCATACTTGCCGCCGAGACAATCGCCAAACGCATCCGGGAGAACGCGTAATGCACCTTCAGTCCATTGAAACTTTTGTTGTTGGCAATCCACCGCCCCGTCTGG
>JAJFID010000350.1 GCA_021775325.1 Rhodospirillales bacterium | reverse complement strand
TCAGGGCCACCCTCTGCTCGCCATCACGATTCCCCTCAGTAAACTTGAACTCGTCATCCGCCGGTTTGTGCCGCGACTGTCGACCCGAACGGTCATTCTGGATGATGATGACGGTATGGCGGCACGGGCGGCGGACATCATGGCAGCGGCGGGGTATTCGGACCTGGCAACACTGGCAGGTGGTGTCGCGGCATGGAAAGCCGCCGGATTCGAGCTGTTTCAGGGGAACTATACGCGAACCAATGCTTTCGGGCTTCACATTAGCGAGCAATACGGCACGCCTGAGATAACTGCCGTGGAACTGAAGGCGAAAACCGATGCAGGTGACGACCTGATCGTGCTGGACAGCCGACCCATGAGTGAATTCAGCGCCGTCGCTCTGCCCGGCTCCATCGATGTGCCGGGCCCGGAGCAGGTCTATCGATTTATCGATCTGGTACCCAACCCGGACACCACCATTGCCGTGACGTGTGCCGGAAAAGCACGCGGAACCATGGGCGCACAGGCATTAATCAACGCCGGGGTGGCCAATCCGGTAACGGCTGTACAGCATGGCACCATGGGATGGACTCTGGCAGGATTGACACCGGAACGGGGAGCAAGCCGAAAAGCCGGACCCGCATCAGACCAGGCCATACAGTGGTCTGCCCGTGTGGGACGCGCAATGGCCGATCAATACGGGGTACCCAGAATTTCACCGCAGACGCTGGACGAATGGCGAGCCGAGGCCGACGTTCGCACACTGTATGTAATTGATGTACGGACATCAGAGGAATACGAATCGGGACATCTGCAGGGTGCCATATGGGTGCCGGGCGGAGAGCTGACAGGGTGCACAGATGATCATCTGGCAACACACAATGCGCGTCTCTGTCTGATCGATGACAATGAAGCCCGCGCGACGGTCAGCGCCGTATGGATGATGCAGATGGGTTGGCGAGACGTGGCCGTTCTGGCGGGCGGGCTCGGTGGGCAACCCTTGATCACCGGACCTGAGCCACAGGTTGCCTTACCGCCAGACGAGACTATTCCTACCATTGCACCTCATGATCTGACCCCGGAAGCCGCCACCATCGTGGATGTATCTGGCAGCTCGGCCTATGCACTGGGCCACATTCCGGGGGCATACTGGACCCTTCGTTCTGCGTTACCCGACGTTATGGACAGTATCTCCACATCTGGACCCTGTGTCGTCATTGGTGCCAATGACCTGGTGGCGCAATATGCCGCGATCGACTTGAAGCGGCTGGGTATCCGTGACGTCGCCTACCTGCCCGGCGGCATGGATGCCTGGCGCGGACAGGGTGGTTCGGAAGTCCGGGGCATGGAACGCACCCTGATCGGTATTCGCGACGTTTTTGCTGATTTTTCGGCCAAACCCGGCGACCGCGCGGAGGCTGTCAACGCCACGTATAATAATACCATTGCGTGGCGGGAACAGTTGCTTGATCAGTTTCGGCGGGATGGGACTGTCAGGTTCCTCAACCCGATATGAGCATGTGGCTGTCATAAAACATGCCAAATCACAGGCTTGTGATCACACAAGGTTGTCAACGTTGTGTGTCGGGTACTCCATAATGGGGCCAAATTTGAAAATACGTTAATATAGGACTTGTCTGTGATCACAGATGACCATACACTAAAAAGCACGTCGAACCAGAAACAACAAGAACCGCATTTTTCTACATGGCTAAGGGAGATACTTCACGATGAGAGCCAAGATCGAACAAGATATTCAGAAGTTTATGTCAGGGCGCATATCGCGCCGTACGTTGTTGACACGCGCTGCGGCGGCGGGTGCCGTTTCCGCGTTACCGCTCGGCATTCTGTCGCATGAAGCCAAAGCGGCTACACCTAAACGCGGTGGTAATTTCCGTATGGGCGTCAGCCAGGGTTCCACAACGGATGTCTTGGATACGACAAAACTGACCAGTGGTTTTACACAAAATCTGTTCTTTACCCATTTCAGCCAACTGACCGAGGTGGATGTAAACGGCGATATTCAACCCGTACTGGCCGAGTCATTTGAAGCCAACGCAGATGCAACGGAATGGGTGTTCAATCTGCGCAAGGGTGTTGAATTCCACAACGGCAAGACACTGGATGCCGATGACGTGATGATGTCTATCGCCCGTCACCAGGGCGAAGACTCCGAGTCACCGACAAAATCCATCGCCGACGAAATCGTGGAAATGCGCAAAGATGGTAACAACAAGGTCATCTTCAAGCTGAAGTCAGCCAATGTGGATTTCCCGTTCTCAATGAGCGCGTCCACCTTCGGCATTCATCCCGTCGTCGACGGTGAAATCAATGTCACTGCAGGCGGAACAGGTGCCTACACCATTACCGAGTTTGAACCCGGTATCGGTGCCAAACTGAAACGTTTCGAAAACTACTTCCTGGATGACCGTGGATATTTTGACTCCGTTGAAATGACCGTGATGCACGATGCCACCGCGCGGCAGAATGCCATTCAGACCAAAGAAGTAGACTTCATCGGTGGTGTCAATCCCCGGATCGCGGATCTGCTGAGTAAGCTTTCAGGTGTCAATGTGGCCGAAGTTGTCGGCATGCAGCACTATCTCTATGCCATGAATACGACAATAGAGCCGTTCAACAACAACGACGTGCGATTGGCATTGAAATACGCCATGGACCGGGAGTCCATTCTCAAGAACGTCCTGAACGGACATGGGGCTTTGGGGAACGATAACCCGATCTCGCCAAATGACCGGTTCTACGCACATGACCTTCCGCAGCGTCCCTACGATCCCGACAAGGCCAAGTTCCATTTGAACAAAGCGGGGCTGAGCGAGCTGACCGTAGAACTCAGCGCCACCAACGGTTTGTTTGAAGGTGCCATGGACGGTGCTGTGCTGTTCCAGGAACACGCCAAACGCGCGGGCATCAATATGAGGCCAAAACAGGTTCCCGCTGACGGATACTGGTCCGACGTGTGGATGAGTGCACCGTTCTGCGCATCATACTGGAGTGGTCGTCCAACCGCGGACTGGATGTTCTCTCAGGGATATTCCAAGGATTCGTCGTGGAATGAAACCTACTGGAACAACGACCGGTTCTACGAGTTGCTGACTGCCGCGCGCGGTGAGCAGAATCTGGAAGTCCGGAAGGAAATGTACAATGAAATGCAACACATTGTGCACAACGATGGCGGCGCGCTGATCTTCCTCTATGCCAACCATATCAGTGCCTACACGGATGACGTTGCGCGACCTGATAAAATTGCCGGTAACTGGGAATTGGACGGTTACAAGATTATGGAGCGCTGGTGGTTCGCTTAATCACCCATCCATAACGACAAATCAGAGTGCGGCTGGCGATTTCCAGCCGCACTTTTTTGTGCGCTGCCTCAATCCCAGATGCCGGATGCGCGGCTCGCTGTATTGAAGCCCAGTTGATGCAGGGTATCGTGGAGTTCACCATACAGAACGTCCGCAGCTTCCGCTTTGCGAACATAACCACAGGCACCTGAATGGGTACTGGATTCCGCCACGATGACATCGTCCAGCGCCGATAACATCACCACTTTGGCCTGGCTATCGATCTTCAGGATTTCGCGCAGAGCCTCAATCCCGTTTTTGCCGGGCATTTTTATGTCCATGAAAACCAGGTCTGGTCGTGTGGCTGAATACTGTTCAACGCCGTCCTTGCCGTCCTTACAGGCGGCAACGACGTCACAATTCAGGTCCTGCAACAGCAGCCGAAGAACATCCCGGACTGCGGTGTCGTCATCACAGATCAGAACGCGTGTCATTCCTTCGTGCACAGTATTCCTCCGGTCCCATTGCTGTATTGTGCCAGAACCCTATCACACCCAGCTCTATTTTCGGAATGAGGTTTTCGCGATTGCCATCACGATTGCGAATGTATCTCGAAATGCGCCTCCACTGGTTTTCCAAGACTCCCATTGACCGGCAGCAGGTCCTGAGGACATGCGGAAAAGGCCACGACGAGGTCCATTTCCGCGCGCAGTGTTACATAACCACCGGGTTTGCTGAGCGGGGCTTCAAAGGCCAGCCCGCCCTCACTATCCCAGGGAATGTTCATGAACAGGTTAAGCGGACTGGGTGTACACGGCACAGTGATGTCCAGTTCAGCCATAGCGGCCGCCAGATTGTCCGTGCAGTTATCGTGGTATTCCGTGCATCCCAGCAGGCCATAACGGTATCTGTCACACGCTGCCATCAACGTGTCATGAATGCCGGACGAGGTGTCCTCGGTCACTGTAAGTATGGCCCGTCGATTGTTTGAATACAGCGTATCGCCCACGCCGGGTCGCAGTTTCAGTATGGTTGCCCGCGTAGCTTCCATGGACATGAACTCGCTGGCGTCGCCTGCATCAAAGGCCCACGTATCCACAACCTGTTCGCCATGGGTGTTGATCACCTTGATGAAAGAACCGGCATCTACAAAATGTGCCTTGCCGCCACGGGCCGGAATTTCAACAAGACCTGAAAGGTTACTCATGGAATGTCTCCTGCATACATTTGCTCAGACTGCAGCATGCCATAGAACCATACAAAAACGCGCCACATTATTCATATGGCGCGTTCTTGTTTAAATTCCGGGGGCGGGTCTGAGGACCCTGCCCTGAGAGATAAGTCAGCCGTTCAGGTGCTGGACGACCGATGTCCGCAACCAACTAAAGCGCCAGAACGGATCATCGCGACGATCCAAAGGGTTCCTGCGGCT
>JAJFID010000349.1 GCA_021775325.1 Rhodospirillales bacterium | reverse complement strand
ATTGAACATCTTGAAATGTTTGGCGAAAAGAGCGACCTTCTTAAACAATTGGCCAGTTTCGTTGTTGAACGCCGGGCCTGAGGATAATCAGACGTGACAGAAGACAGTAAATTCCCGCTGCTGGATACGGTTCACCTGCCGACCGATATTCGCGAA
The DNA here is from genome assembly GCA_021775325.1 of Rhodospirillales bacterium. Classification (GTDB taxonomy): domain Bacteria; phylum Pseudomonadota; class Alphaproteobacteria; order Rhodospirillales; family Casp-alpha2; genus JABJGO01. Next base: position 7,904 of record JAJFID010000349.1, on the reverse strand, counting down.
TTTTCATCTGCCCAGCTCAAACAGTTGGCCGACGAACTGCGCGAAGACACTATACGTTCGGTCAGCATTACCGGCGGGCATCTGGGTGCCAGCCTTGGTGTGGTCGAATTGACGGTGGCTATCCATCACGTGTTTGATACGCCTCATGATCGCCTGATCTGGGACGTGGGCCATCAATGTTATCCGCACAAGATACTAACCGGTCGCCGCGATCGCATGCATACCCTGCGACAGGGCGGTGGTCTGTCCGGGTTCACCAAACGTGACGAAAGCGAGTACGACCCGTTTGGCGCAGCCCACAGCTCCACGTCCATTTCCGCTGGTCTGGGCATGGCGGTTGCCAGTGATCTGGCCGGTGAGCGGCGCAGTGTTATCGCCGTCATCGGTGACGGTGCCATGACCGCTGGCATGGCCTACGAGGCTATGAATAATGCCGGGGCCATGGACGCCCGCCTCATTGTGGTTCTGAATGACAACGATATGTCCATTGCGCCACCGGTGGGTGCTTTGAGCGCTTATCTGTCGCGGCTGATTTCATCCAAGTCCTATCGTTCCATGCGTCATTTCGCGGGCGATATTCTGAAGAAGTTTCCGCGCCAGATTGAGGAGCGCGCGAGACGGGCCGAAGAGTACGCCCGTGGCATTGTCACCGGCGGAACCATGTTTGAGGAACTGGGGTTCTTCTATGTGGGCCCCATCGACGGTCACAACCTGGATCACCTGTTGCCGGTACTGAAGAACCTGCGGGATGAAGAAGAACCGGGTCCGGTTCTGGTCCATGTTGTCACCAAAAAGGGCCATGGTTACGGTCCGGCAGAAAAATCGTCCGACAAGTATCACGGCGTCAGTAAATTCGACGTGGTCACCGGCAAGCAGGTCAAGGCCAAAGCCAATGCGCCGTCCTATACCTCGGTCTTTGCCCGCGCCCTGCTGGACGAAGCTGCTGACGATGACAAAGTAGTCGCCATTACGGCCGCCATGCCGGGCGGTACCGGCCTCGACAAGTTTGCCGAGTCTTATCCTGAACGCTGCTTCGATGTGGGTATAGCCGAACAACACGGCGTGACGTTTGCCGCCGGTATGACGTGCGAAGGTTACAAACCCTTTGCCGCCATCTATTCCACTTTTTTGCAACGGGCCTATGATCAGGTTGTTCATGACGTTGCCATTCAGAAACTGCCCGTGCGGTTCGTGCTGGACCGGGCCGGGTATGTGGGGGCTGACGGTTCGACCCACTGTGGCGCGTTCGATATTACCTATCTGGCCACGCTGCCGGGCTTTGTGGTCATGGCACCGTCCGATGAAGCAGAACTCATGCATATGGTGGCGACCGCCGCCGCCATTGACGATGGTCCCAGCGCCATCCGTTATCCGCGCGGTGAGGGCGTAGGGGTGGAATTGCCACCACGAGGACAGGCGCTGGAAATCGGGCGGGGTCGCATTGTGCGTGAAGGAAGCGCTGTGGCAATCCTCAGTCTGGGTAGTCGTTTGCAGGCTTCTCTGGCAGCCGCCGAAGAACTGGCCACGCGCGGTCTTTCGGCCACCGTTGCCGATGCTCGTTTCGCCAAGCCACTCGATGAGCAGATGATCCGCAATCTGGCCCGCAGTCATGACGTGCTGATCACGGTGGAAGAGGGCAGCGTCGGCGGTTTTGGCAGCCACGTGCTGTCGTTCATGGCCAATGCGGGGTTGCTGGAAAACGGCCTGAAGATACGCAGCCTGACCATGCCGGATCGTTTCATCGAACAGACCAAGCCCGATCAGCAAGTGGCGGATGCGGGCCTTGATGCATCGGGTATTGTTTCGGCTGTGCTGCATGCCCTGGGCCGTGGTGACGAAGTATCAGCCCCGGCACGGGCCTGACGCGGTCTGGTCCGTGCCATCCAAAACACCTAAAACCCCCAGGCCCGCCAAGCCGAAAAAAGTTCGCCTTGATGTGGCACTGGTGGAGCGCGACCTGGCAGAAAGTCGTGCCCGTGCTCAGGCGCTGATCATGGCCGGGCTGGTGTACCGCGATACCCAGCGTCTGGACAAAGCCAGCGTGATGGTTGCGGCGGATGACGCGCTTGAGGTCAAGGGCAGAGATCACCCGTGGGTTTCGCGCGGCGGCATCAAACTGGATCACGGCTTGCAGCATTTCGGCTTCGATGCTTCGGGGCTTACCTGCATCGATGTGGGCTGTTCAACCGGCGGTTTTACGGATGTGCTGTTGCAGGCTGGCGCCGCCCGTGTCTACGCGGTGGATGTGGGCCATGGTCAACTGGACTGGAAACTGCGCAGCGACGACCGGGTCATGGTGCTGGAGCGCACCAATGCACGTTATCTGACTGCAAGCGAAATACCGGATCCGGTCAACGCCGTGGTCTGTGATGCCAGTTTTATCGGCCTGAAAACGGTGTTGCCAGCGGCCATGGCGCTGGCACAACCCGGCGCATTCCTGATCGCCCTGATCAAACCGCCGTTCGTGGTTGGCCGGGGACAGGTCGGCAAAGGCGGCGTCGTGCGTGATCCAGATTTACACCAGATGGTCTGCGACGATATGGAAAACTGGATCACCGAACACACAGACTGGCAGGTCGCCGGAATCGAAAAAAGCCCGATTACTGGGCCGGAAGGAAATGTGGAGTTTCTGATTGGCGCTACGTTGTAGGGATTTTTGTGCGGCCTGATACTGCAAATCGACGCGGTATCGCGAGGACGTTGATTTTTGACGACACAGACCGCACAATCGTTCTGTCAGGGGCACGTTGCCCGACAACGATTTTTCGGTTTTGCAACGGTGATACATGGACTATTTGGCGGATGTTCTTCACGGTCGCGATCAGGACAACCCATCGTATTTTAATCATCTGAGGGCTGCTCTCAAGATAGAGCGTCGACACATTGGCCTTGCGCTTGGAAAGTACCCGTTCTGGTATGTGGATATTCCGAGAACCGGGTCCACGTCCATTCAACATGCCATTGGATTGAAATTTGGCCACCCGTTTGGCAAGGATCAACTGACCGATGGGACTCCGGAACAGTTTGGTATGCGGTCAGCGTTACTGCCAAATCACACGCCCGCCTTCATAGCGCAAAAGGTGATCAGTGATAGTCTGTGGGACCAGCTCAGGACATTCAGCGTCGTCCGCCACCCTGTTTCCTGGGCTGTTTCATTCTGGCAATACTCTAAATCATATGGCGGCATTCGGTTTGATGGCGAGAGTTTCGAGGAATTCCTGACCTTTCTGGCTGACAATACAAACGCACCGGCCACAGAACGCTCGTTCCGACCGGCCAGTTATCTGCAGAGTGACTATCTGTTTTGTCCTGTGTCGGGCAAGAAACTTGTCGACGATGTTTTGCGATTTGAAGAGCGGGACGGGATCATTGACTGGATGGCGATAAATCTGGGAATTGAACTGGACGACAATGTGAAAATGATGACGACTCCGGCAGAGTATATGGAGATCAGCAGTGCGCAGGAAGCACTGGCACGACAGGTGCTCCGCGAAGACTTTGAGCGCCTTGGTTATGAGTAAGAAAATGACAGCGGGATTTGGTAATGACTGACGTTACCTAATCCGTATCCGTGCGTGGAAAACCGCCACGTGAGGCAATGAGCTTCTATCTGCAGGGTTTTTCCCCCTGGATACCCGTGGAACATATGGACAGTGTATTCGGACGCGCGTTTTATCTAATTGCACTGCAACCCGGGTGACAATATTTCCAGCATGATTGATGCCTGGTGATCCGATAGGTTTGGACAGTATCCTGACCTGCCCGACTGGACCGGGCCACAATGGGCGTTGTTGCTGCCGCCGGCCCCCGGTTGGCAAGGATTATTTTAACGCTAATGCAGTGCTGGTCGGTGCTGCCATGTGTTCCTTTACCCGGCAGGGCATGCTTGCATGCCCGAGCGGGAGCTGTTTGTGGCAGCGCTGTTACATGGCCGCTGGCCCCTCTCGGACCACATAGTGGCCCTGCCGGGTAGCACGTAGTGCTCTCCGCAAATCAGGTTCCGGTCAAAAGCACGAAGTCTATTTTGCTGCACTGGCTAAAATGGAGTGTCCTGATCTTCGGTTCAACCGGCTGGGTACGTGATTTGTCTGTCATCCTTTTCAACTTCGTGTGCGCGCGCGATGTCCGCGCGTGTATTAGGCAGCCTGTGATTCAGGCTCCTGATAAAATGTTTCATACGCCATCATCACCCAAGCGGTACAGGCTATCTTGTTGGCCAACGCGATGGCGGCAATCGTCGTCGATCAACGTTCCAATAGCTTTGTCTGCCAAGACCTGGAATCGGATATTTTAAATTAGCCTAAAACACCCCGTTGACCCGCTGCACAGCTCGGATGTAATCAAGAATCAGCTTAAGCTGACTGTCGTTCACACCTTCAACCGGTTTCATATCGCCAAATGGCCAATGATGTGCTTTGGCCCCATTCTTTGAGGCCAAAATAAACGCCTGATCTCCATGGTGACCTGGATGATAAATGCGACTGATGAATGTTGGCCCCTTATCAGTCCCGCGTGCCGTTTCACCATGGCAGGATGCACAAAAAGCGTCATAGTTCATCCTTCCCAAATTTATCTCTGGCGTGTTCTGCGGCTCAGTCGGGTTGTCATAGATTGCGTCTGATCCGGCAATTACAGCCCCCGAATGCGACGCCAGAACCAAGGCCACTATTATGGAATTCAAATACCCTGTCTTTGATTTGGCACGTTTCATTGCATTCTCCCTTCCAGTCGAGTTGGGTTGTGCAGCGCCTTATTCCACGAGGCGGCGTTTTCGTTCTTCGTACTCGGCGTGGTCGATTTCACCCTTCGCGTATCGCTCATTGAGCAACACGAGCGCCGAAGACGTTGCCTGTCCTGCGGCATCATCGGGCCGGGCGTTGTGCTTCATGAGCGATACAACGACTAGAACAATCACAACAACGAGGCCGATCATCATGACGGGGCCAAACAGCATCATACCGCCACCATCAGCCCAGCCCATATGGCCATATCCCTGTCCGTGATCACCGGATAAATCAGCCAGTGCTTGGCCTGAAAACGCCAGCATGGATAACAACGTGAGGCCGAACCCGATCAGCAAACACAACGCTATCGAACGATCAGGATAGCTGCTTGGATGATCTGCCTTACACAGATAAGTCATAACGTATCTCCTTCGCATTGGTCTGTTGTTTAAAAGGCAATTTTGGTACCGATCACCGCGAACCACGAACTGGTATCCTCAGCCCCGTCTTCAGCTAGGTTCTTGGTGTTTCCAAACTTCTGCTCATGAACGATGCCCAGATAGGGTGAGATCATACGGTCAACTAGATCGTAACTCAGTCTCAACCCGACCTCACCTATGCTGAGTCCTGAGCCTACTCCTATTTCAATGTCGTCGGAAAATGCAATATCCAGTTCGGCGGACGGGGTCAGAATGAGTTTATTGGTCAACAACAACTCGTATTCCACTTCTAGTCGGGCGGAAGCATCACCCTCTTCGCTAAGGAACAGATTTGCATCGACCTCAAACCATTGGGGGGCCAGTCCCGCAGCACCCAACACGCCGTACCAGCGGTCCGCGCCCTCTGGTGTGTCCACGCGAACCCCGGCCTTGGCGTCGAAGAAGGTGGAAATTGGCACCTGTCCGACCAAATGATTCTCAAGCGTTTCGAACTTATCCGTATCGGTATCGAACTCGCCTTCACTGATCCAGCGTGCTTTGAACTCGTCCGTACCAATGAATGCATCGCCATCCCACACGGCAAAGGATTCATTTTCGTCTCCGGCCCTGAATTCAAACTGTTCAAACTGGATGCCGTAGAAGGTCATTCCCAGTTCCTGGGCCGCCGCTGGAACTGCAGTGACTGACAGTATTCCGGTCAGAACCAGCAAGGAAGATGATATTTTTGTTTTCAGTGTTGTCATTGTTTCGTCCTCCTCTGCTGGGTGTTGAGTTGGGCGGTCTCGGGACCACCCTCCACAACAACTTTTCTAAACATGCCACTGGCCGCGTGGTAAGAAAGGTGACAATGGAAAGCCCATTGCCCCGGCGCATCCACTTCCGTTTCCATGTAAACGATTGTACCGGGTGAAACGCTGACGACGTGTTTCACCGGGTTCCATTTACCGGCACCGGTATCCAGAATGGACCACATGCCATGCAGGTGCATGGGGTGGGTCATCATGGTTTCGTTGACAAACTTGAAGCGCACCCGCTCACCGTATTGCAGCCGGATTTCTTCTTCATCCTGGTACTTCCTGCCATTGATGGACCAGATATATCGCTCCATATTGCCGGTCAGGCGTATTTCGACCTCACGGGTTGCTTCTCTATGTTCGTACAGAGGCTTCTGGGCTTTCAGGTCTGCATAGGAAAGAAACTTGCCACCGTTTGCTGCCGATGGGGTCAGACCGCTACCGCTGGCATAAAACGGATCAGGCTTATCCATCATGCCTGACATGCTGGAGTGATCCATGCCCTCCATGTTCGAGTGGTCCATGCCCTCCATACTGGAGTGGTCCATTCCCATCATCCCGGAATGATCCATTCCTGACATTTCGGGTGCCAGCGCCATGTCCGCCATAGTTAGCAATGGTGGTTCACGCATATCAGGAACCCCCGCCGTCATACCGTCCGCAGGAGCAAGGGTCCCACGTGCATAGGCTGTTCGTCCCATACTTTCTGCAAAGATCGTAAAGGGTTTTTCTTCTCTGGGCCGGACGATGACATCATAGGTTTCAGCCACCGCAATTCGAAACTCGTCCACCTTGACCGGTTGCACGTTGTTCCCGTCAGCATTGACAACGGTCATGTGCAGACCGGGAATTCTGATATCGTAGTAAGCCATGGCGGAAGAGTTGATAAAACGCAGGCGAATACGTTCGCCTGGTTCAAACAAGCCCGTCCAGTTCTGTGAGGCACTCTTGCCATTGATGAGCGGTACAAACCCCTGAACATCCTCGATATCGGTTGCCATCATGCGCATTTCACCCCAGGCAAGCCGGTTATCCAGTGTCTCCTTGAAGCCGTTCTCATCAGAGTCTTCAAGAAAATCACCCAGCGTCTGTTGTTCGCGGTTGTAATAGTCCGGCATCATTTTCAGGTTTCGCATAATACGAGACCCGGAATGGGGGTGAGCGTCCGTAAGCTGAATGACGTACTCCCGATCATACCGGAATGGTTCGCGCTTGCCCGGTTCAATGATAATCGCACCATATGCCCCATCCGGCTCCTGAAATCCCGAATGGCTGTGAAACCAGTAGGTGCCGGACTGAACAATTTGGAAGTTGTAGGTAAATGTTTCTCCCGGTGCGATGCCGTCATAACTGATGGTCGGCACACCATCCATCTGAAATGGCAGGATCAATCCATGCCAGTGAACAGACGTATCGACATCCAGGTTATTGGTAACGTTGATGGTAACGTCCTCACCTTCTTTGAAACGGAGAACGGGACCGGGAGAGGCCCCATTGTAACCGATCCCCTCACGCGTGAACTCACCCGTATTAATGACAACCGGATCAACCGAGAGATCATAAGTTCCGGCTTGGACCGGGGAATTGAGATGAGCGGTTGTGAAAACAATCAAACCAGTCATCCATAGAAGCCCCGGAAGCCGTGCAAATATCTTGTGTCGCATGCAGTCCTCCTATTGACCCGAAGCTACTTTGTTCGTGAACTCGAACATTCCCGCCATTCCGGCGTCATAGTGCCCCGGGATGTTGCAGGCAAATTCCAGCGTTCCTTCTTCAGCGAACGCCCAGAGAAATTCGATAATATCTCCGGGTTCCAGTAACCTGCTGTTGGCGTCGTCGTGGTTCATGGTGTGTCCGCCACCCATATCCATGTTCATCATATGATGGTTGATTTTGTCATGCTCCAGGATACCGTGGTCGAACATCATCGCCATTTCCTCTTGGTG
>JAJFID010000348.1 GCA_021775325.1 Rhodospirillales bacterium | reverse complement strand
GACGTGCAGCGCCAATAAAGTCTAGAACACCGCGCTTGACTAGCGATACCATTGCGTCAGGGCTGGTGAATCGACCGACACCAACGACCGGTTTAGTCGTGACCTGTTTGATGAACGCGATGGAAGTTTCCTGCCAACCCTCGCTCTTGAACCGTGACGAATGCATATCTTCGGCACCGCTAACGTTGACGTCCCACAGGTCAGGTACTTCAGCGAGCATTTCAACAACCGCGCGATCCTCACCTTCATTCATTCCTGTTATTCCGGACGGCTCATCAACGCCGAAACGAAGTGCGACAGCACATTGGCCATTTGCCTCATCCATCATTTCGTCCATTGTTTCCCGAAGCAAACGGGTTCTGTTTTCCAGGCTTCCGCCATACTCGTCGCACCGTTGGTTCACGTGACAGGATAGGAAATCAGTGAAGACGGTGATGCCGTGGCTCGCGTACAAATACACGATATCGAAGCCCGCTTGAATAGCACGACGAACGGCATTCCTATGCCAGCGCCGAATATTGCGGATATCTTCATAGGACATCGCGCGACCGTTACCCGGAAAATCGAGCGGCGACATTGGTCGAGGCGAAGGCCCCATTGCGGGAATTCGGCTGTATCGATTGTGTGAGGTTAACCCTGAGTGCATGAGTTCACAGCCTGCCAATGCATCGTGGCGATGGATTCCCTCCGTTAGATGCGCATTCGTGCGAATGTCTTCGTCTGACCACAACCGGGAAGCTTGGGCGGGGACAATGTCCGCTGACGGGTGTATCGAACACCACTCGGTGTTGATAACTGCCCAGCCACCCTGGGCTTTGATTTCCCGCATAGCGGCGTGGGTGTGTGGAGACTGCGCGCCAGAACCATTGCAATGGGGAACCTGATAGAATCGGTTTTTTGCGGTCAAGGGGCCGATACGAACTGACTCAAACAGGATATCATATCGAGGATCGCGCACTACATTCTAATCCTAAATGACTGTCGTAGATCAAACGCCTGTTGAAAATAAGGGTGAATGCCAAGCATTCACCCCATAACTCTAAACCCTATCAAACGCCTTTGAAAACGGGCTCACGTTTTTCAACAAACGCGCGAGGGCCCTCTTTGCGGTCCTCGCTTGGTATCATTTTTTCGACCGTTCGGAATTGCCTCATATTGATCTTGTTGAGGGCGTCCTGGAACCTCATGTTTGCCGTTTCACGAACGATTTCTTTTGTCGCGGCAAACACGAGGGGTGGACCCTTCTCAAGCAACCGCGCCATGGCCCATGCCCGGTCCATTAGCTCATCTGCTGGGACAACGTGATTGATCAGGCCCCAGTGATAGGCCTCTTCTGCGTCAAACCAGCGGCCGGTCAGGAGCATCTCCATGGCAATGTGGTAGGGAATGCGTTTGGGTAGTTCAATGCAAGCTGCCGGGGCATATGTTCCAACCTTGATTTCCGGGAATGCGAATGTTGCGTGCTCTGCAGCCAGTAAGATATCCGCATCGAGCGCGATCTCTAAACCACCACCACAGCAAATTCCATTGACGGCACAAATTATCGGCTTGTTCATGTCGAACAAATCCTGCATGCCGCCAAAACCACCTACCCCATAATCCTCTTCAAGAGTTTCCAGCTCCTCGCCCGCAGACTTCAGATCCCATCCAGCGCAGAAGAATTTCTCGCCAGCTCCAGTAAGAATGGCCACGCGCAGTTCTGGATCATCACGAAAAGCCAAAAAGACCTCACCCATAGCCCGACTGGCATTCGTGTCAATAGCGTTGGCTGGCTCGTTGTCTAGTGTGACTTGAAGAATGCCGCCTTCGCGATGCGTCTTGACGTAGTCACTGGTTATACTCATTGTCGGAACTCCTGATGTGGTGGTCCAGTTTCACAAACTGATGACCTATTGTTTAATCGCGGCACGCAGAACCTCACTCACGATGAGTCCCGGTACGGCCATAATGATGCTATCGCTGGGAAAAGGACTATTACCAGTTAAAAGGTTCGATGTGTGCTATTGGTGTTTTCAATACCTTTGGGCAATGTTGCCGATAAATGGCGTCCAATATCTTCTTTTTGTTTAGGGCTTAACTCACTGATTATTGCCCAGAAAGCATTCAATGCGAACGCTGGTCCTCGATCAGCCTCACTTAATTGTTGCGTATCCAATCAATTTAGTGCCATCTGTTTTTCTAATGTTTCGCCTCCAAGCTATTAGATGATCAAATGAATCTGCCAAATGTTGACCAACTGCGCAGTTTAGTAACCGTGGCACGATGCGGTAGTATCAGTGCTGCTTCAGAGTTACTTCATCGATCCCAATCAGCGATCAGCATTCAGATCAAACAGCTTGAGCAGATTATGAAAGCTCAGTTGTTGCGGCGTCACGCGCGCGGCGTCACGTTGACCCATGAGGGCGAGGTGATCGCAAGTTACGCGAACCGCATCCTGGGGCTCATGCATGAGTTAATGGAAACTGCAGATCAAGAATCGGTGACAGGTACGATTAGATTTGGCTTAACGGAAGAGTTTAGTGTTGGCCGATTACCACATCTGCTTCGTGAATTTGTTGAAATGCAGCGTTCGATTGAGATTGAAGTCGTAGTTGATAAGTCTTCCGCTCTGGAGGATTACCTCAAGGAAGGACGAATCGACCTTGCACTTGGGAATACGGAATATATGTCTCGGGAACCCCAGATATGTTGGAAGACACCTCTGTTGTGGGTCGGTAATCGGCATTTTGAGGTGGATGCCAAGAAAGCATTGCCGCTCGTACTGATTGGTGAAGGAGATTTGCGCTGGGGTTGGCAGGTTCTCAGCGCGCTTGATGACCACAAAATCCCCTGGCGTAGAGTGTATACCACGACAACCTTTGCTTCAGTAGTCACTGCAGTGGAAGCGGGCCTTGGCGTGACATACATGATTAGCGAGTGTTTGAGGCCCACCCTCCGCGTCTTGGGGGAAGTTGACGGACTTCCTGCCTTACCTTCGTTAGAGTTTGGGTTGTTTGCTTCAGACCTCACACCGTCAAGAAACGTAACGACTTTGATCAAGTTGTTAGCAACGGCAGTGCACAGTTCTACAACAAAAATGGAGTAATCGGTAGCTACAGTTTTCTCGGGATGCGACGTTGAGGTATTGAGATGTTCAATACCCCGATTAGAAGCTTTGAACTGGTCATGGTAATGGGGTTGTCTTAACAGTTGGGGACGGAAACGGAAACCACTACCCATTGTACTCAGTACTATCTGCTCAGGAGTAGCGTGTCGTGTCGAACAATACGGTTATCCAAACACCTGAAACATCTTTGCGACAGGCTCTAACGACATCCGATCATCTGGACGTCTCGGCGGAAGGAGACCTTCTTATTGAAGGGGCATCGGCGCGCGGTTTGATCGAGAAGTTCGGTAGCCCGCTTTACGTTGTTTCAGAAGCGACTCTCCGGGCAAACTACAGGCGTATCAAGTCGGCATTTGAGGCGAACTGGCCAGAGCCAGTCAACGTTATGTATGCGATCAAGGCCAATCCGAATACCGCCGTACGTGCCATTCTGCATCAAGAGGGTGCGGGCGGTGATTGTTTTAGCATGGGGGAAATTCAGGCGACGTTTGATGGCGGTGCTGATCCCGAGAAAATCGTTGTGAACGGATCATACAAACCCGATGACGTTCTTCAGAGGGCAATCGAACTTGGTTTGACGATCAATATGGACTCTGAAGAAGAAGTTGATGCCGTCGAACGCATCGCGGATAAAATTGGAAAGTCCGTGCGCGTAGCAATCCGAGTCAAAGTTCTCCCAGAAGAGTATTTTAAGAACTTTACGAGTGATTGTTTCAAGCGCCCAAACTTCTTTCAGGGCATGCAGCGGTCAAAGTGGGGTGAGACGGTCAATGGTGCAAAGCGCATAATCAGAAGATTACAGAACCACAAAAACCTCAGGCTCTATGGGTATCACACTCATATTGGCAGGGCGTCACGTGATCCAAATATGTTTGCGGCAATTGGTGGCGAACTTGCACGTAATATTGGAGCATTGTACGCGGAAACTGGGTTCGCACCAACGATGGTTGATCTTGGTGGTGGTTGGGCCCGGGAACGAGACCCTGAGGCGTCTGGGGACGTCGTCAACCCACACCCTATCGAAGATTATGCGAAAGCCGTTTGCGACGCGATGGCACAACAGTTTCATGAGGTTTCTATGCCTCTGCCTCAAGTTTGGTTGGAACCAGGAAGATACATCGTCGGAAATGCAGGCGTGTTACTGACATCAATAGGACTGATCAAGAGAGACGACGAACTCGGGTTTACGTGGGTGAATGTCGATTCAAGCACCAACAACCTGCTGCAAGTCGATTTGTTTGGATATACCTACAAAGCGATTGCTGCCGAAGGTATGGCACGACCGATAACACAGAACTCTGATCTCGTTGGGCTAACCTGCGTACCATCGGTATTCGTGCGGGATTGTCCGCTGCCGGACGTCAAGGTAGGGGAAATCGTGGCTGTGCTTGACGCGGGTATGTACGCTGAGGCCAAGGGGTATCATTTCAATTCTCTACCCCGCCCGGCTACGGCCTTGGTAAGCGGCAAGTTCTCCTGGTTGATCCGTCGACGGGAAACCGTTCAGGATGTTTTCGCAACCATGGTTTTGCCAGAAAGACTTCGGCCAGAAGCCTAGGCAGAAAATCTTCTCTCTATCTATCTATGACTAGGGCTTCGCTTTTTCTACGTCGGTTACGGGTGACTCGCTAAACCGGCCATTCCTGGTTCGTTTACGGGCTCCGCGAGCTGACGCAAGATTATCGGAAAAACTCTGAGCGCGTGCCGTTTCCATGCTTCGCATTCCGTTGACTTTGGGAATCAGGTGGCCTGCAGTCTGCATCCCTAACAACCGCGCCCACAACGCCTCTTTCTTGCGAACCTGATGTGGCTGCGTATCTGACATATCATCTATCGTGAGAGACTGGTCTATCGTCAACACACCTGCAGCCACCGCAGATTCAAATATCTCCATACCGGTGTTCGAACGAACCATAATGGAATTGAACCCGGCATCCTCACCCGTCGGATTGCAACCTGGCCAGTAATCGCCCGAGACGATGTCAGCGCTTTCGCCAATCCCATCAGGGCAAATTCGGCACCGCGGTTGACTGCACCACTTGCTTTCATCTTCCCAGAGTTCTTGATACGTTTTTTCAAACGCCTTGCCATCGCGCGTTTCAACACGTGCTCTGCCTGGATTTCCGTATCCTCTGTACCGCATCAACGAGACATCGTTCTCCGTGTATCCAAGTTCTTCCACAAGATCCCTGGACTTGTAGAACTCCGGACCTCCGCCGCAGATCAGGGCCAGCATAGCAATGCACTGATCGTCGACACGAGGATCTTCCTTGGCGTACAGACGTAGCGCCATGATGTCGCAAGGTTTGCCAACAAATGCAAACTTCTGGCCGCTATCTAACGCTTCAAAGATACAGTCGAGCGGCGTTGTTGGGCCATACCGTGATCCTGCGGAATGTATAACATCACGACCGCTGTGAGACTTTACGGTGTCCGACCGCATTGGGCGTGAGGCCGACGCTTGGACCTGAAGAATAAAACTCGCCTGGCCACTTTCAAGAAGGTATTTTGCGAGAGCTGTCAGCACACCTCCGGATGCCGACCGGAATCGGATGTCGGGGTCACTCGCGTACCCGAGGAATATCTTGTGGTAAGGCCCCCAAATCATATCGACTTCAGCACCCTCATCGCGTCGATGCTCGTCCACTCCAGCGACATTAATGCCCGGACACGTCAGTTGAACTAGCGCCCAGTCATCTGCAGCAAGCGGGCGGGTCTCTACAGGGCGGACCCGACCGTCAGGCGTCGTGACGAACTCGATTGATTCCTTCCCGGCAATCGCCTGGCACAAGCCACAACCCATGCACATTCCGTTTTCGACAATATCACTCAGCTTGTCTGGGCGACGTAAGGGCGAAGATAGGTCCATTGCTAGGTCTCCTCTGATCCAGCAAAGGGGATCAGGACGGCGTCCACGGCCAACACTGCGTCTCTACTTGCGATCACCGGGTTTACATCCATTTCAGAAATGATGTCGCCGAGTTCAAAACAGATCGTAGAAAACCGACTTAACAAGATGGCCAGTTGATCGGTATTGACAGCAGCCTGACCACGTACGCCTTCAAGCAGTTTCCATATTTTCAATTGTTTCAGCATTCGTAATGCTTCCTGTTTGCCAAATGGCGCCAGGCCATAAATGCGATCATCAAGAACTTCGACCAGAATGCCACCAGCACTGACCATGACGACCGGGCCGAACTGCTCATCGTTCACAAGACCAAATGCCACTTCAACACCTGAGGGCACCATTTTCGCAACAGAGACTTCAGGCCCCAGTTTCGATAGGGCGTCATGGGCAGCACGTAACTGGGCCTCGTCCCGAATTCCCAAATGGACTCCCCCGGAATCGGACTTATGGAGCAATCCGGGAACCGCTGTTTTCAATACAACGGGATAGCCAATTTTGTTGGCTGCCGTAATCGCTTCCTCGATTTTGTAACTGAAATGACTTTCGGCTGCATCCACGCCCAAATCCGCAAGCATGCGGAGAACCTCTGTTTCTCCGATAGAAGGACTAGCTTTCAGGCGCTTACGCCACGACCGTACCCGCTGCCTGTCAACATCCATTGGCGGCGTGTCACTAACCCTGAGAAAATCACGATAATCGAAGGCGCACTTTACGCCCTCCAGCAGAGGTTTCATGCCATTGATTACCGGGACGCCAGCGCCCAACATCTCTGTCGCAAATTTGTGGTTGTTCACGGCGCCCAGTGAGTAGGTCAAAACATAAGGCTTTTCTGATTGCCCGGGCATGCGTCTTGCCGCATCGATGATCTCTGGAACGCCGTTTGTCGTATCAGTGGTGAAATACTCATGCGCGACGGCAGCTACGCCTGGATCACTCTCAAGGATATCCAGACAATCTCCAATAGTGATACCGAGGTTCTCATCGTATAAACCCGCAGCATCAAGAGGGTTAACGGGCTCCAGACCAAAATCGAGCCGCTCTTCCAATGCCTGAACAGTTTCATGTGTGAGAGATGCAAATTCCAACCCAATATCTTCGGCGATATCAATCATCTGCTCCCGCAACCCACCAGAATCAAGAATGCCCGCCAATGCACCATCGCCAACACTCTTGTCCAAGGCGAAAATTTGTGCCGCCGCCATCAGTCCGTCCAGGTCATCAGTCCGCAGGACACCATATCGTCGGCACACCGCGTCAAATGCTGTGTCATCACCCGCCATAGCACCAGAGTGAGTGGCCGCCAAACGTGCGCTCGCGGCCGTACGCCCTACCTTAGTAGCGACAACCGGGATGCCCCTTTGATTCGCTTTCTCCAATGCCGCCACAAAACGCTCCGGATCACGGACCGCTTCAATGAACAGGGCGAGCACACGGGTTGACGATTGCTCTAGGGCGAAATCCATGTACTCGTCCATTGAGCCGTTTATCTCCTGGCCTTGCGACGTCAAAAGGTTGAACCCGTACCTGCCAGCCGCATCCGCCAACATGGCAAACACCGAACCCGAGTGGCATAAAGCCGCTATATGTCCGGGTGTTGTGCAAACAGGGTCCTGAAAACTGACAAGCGTTTTCGTATCGAAATTGTGATAACCCATTCCGCTACCACCGCAGACAGGAAAATTGGCCTCGCGAGCCATATCCTTTAATCGATCAAGGAGGCGGGGTTCGGTATCATTCTCAAGTAAACAAAAATCAAAAATTACGGCTGCTTTCGCACCCACCTTGATGGCGTCTTCCATCACCGCTTCTATCCGGGACGATGACACCGATAGCACGGCCAAGTCTGGAATGAAGGATAGTTCCTGAATTTTTTGAACAGTGGGTAAACCTGCAACCGATTCATATTTTGGGTTTACGACAGCCACCTCACCCGCAAAACCTCCCTTTATCACGCCACGGGTAAGTGAGTTCCCGACTGATCGTTCCTTGGGCGAACCTCCGATCAAAGCGATAGATTGCGGTGCCAGCAGAGGCCGGAATCGATGTTCATGATCGGTCATGCGCATGACCTTAACGCGATAGGATTCCGACCGATAGGCAAGAATTTTGAGAACTGTGCCAACAACACCTCCCTGGAAAGCGGCTCGTACACTGCGGGTCATAGATGGTAATTCGAGACAACATCGGCCCACCAGTTCAAAGTAACGAAAGTCGACATTGAATATCTCAATAGCTCTCCAGACGCCGTACGCCATTGTTTTTATAGAGCTATTGAAATTGCTAATACCGACTTTCGTTGCTTTGAACTGGTAATTCGTGAGTGAAGGTACCTAACCTGATAAATCGCCACCTCCAACACGCAGTACAAACTGCTGAAAGAAAAGTGTGGAAACCACGACAGGGACCTTAACGGACTACACGGAGATATGGACAATGAAAACCAAACACCCCCCCCAAAACGAGCAGATTTTGGAGCGCTTTGCTAAGAACAGTTCGATGTCACGCCGTCAATTTATGGAGCGCGCCGCGTCATTTGGGATTGGCGCTGCAGCAGCTTCGACGATTTGGTCTGGGAGCGCCAAAGCCGCACAGAAATCTGGTGGACACATGGTTGTCGGTGTTGGCGCGGGTGAAACCGGTGACACGCTGGACATCGGAACGACGGGTGGAGCTCATAACATCACGATTGTGGAAACCGTACGCAGCAAATTGGTGGACCCAAAAACCGGAGGCGGACTTGAACCAGATCTGGCCACTGAATGGAATCCATCCAACAATGGATTGCGTTGGACATTCAAACTACGAAAAGACGTCGAGTTCCACAGCGGTAAAACACTGGTGGCTCAAGATGTCGTTGATTCAATGAACCTCCACCGTGGCGAAGGCTCCGAATCTGGTGGAGCTTCGATGATGAAGGTTGTGTCTGATGTACGAGCAGACGGTAATGACGTGATATTCGACCTGAGCGAACCTGCAGCCGACTTCCCGTACTATCTTGCGCAGAACATGTTTACGATTGGCCCTTCCAAAGACGGCGCAGTCGATCAATCGGGAGATGGCACAGGGCCTTTTGTCCTTGAGGAGTTCAATCCAGGAGTTCGTGGTGCAGGTAAGAGGAATTCAAACTACTTTAAAGACGGAAAACCCTACCTGGATTCCTTTGAGTTGATTTCTGCAAATGATCTAACGGCGCTATCCAACGGTTTGATATCTGGCAACTTCCACGCGATACAACCGGTGGATCCCAAAATTGCATCAAATCTGGATGCCGTACCGGGTATTAGTGTCATTAGCGTGTCAGGTGGATCTACGATTACGATGCCCATGCACGCGGATAAAGCGCCGTTTGACAACGTAGATTTCCGACTGGCCATGAAGTATTCGGTAAATCGAGCTGAATTGCGTGACAAGGTGTTCCAAGGCCATGCCTCACTTGCCAATGATCATCCAGTCGCCCCATTTGATCAGTTCTACAACGCAGATATTCCACAGCGTGATTTTGATCCCGACAAAACAAAACATCACCTGAAAAAAGCAGGATACAGCGGAGAAAAAGTGCAAATTCATGCTTCTGACGCAGCATTCACCGGATCAGTAGATGCGGGAATTTTGTATGCTGAGAACGCTAGGAAAGCCGGCATTGATCTCGAAGTAGTGCGCGAGCCAATTGACGGATATTGGTCAAATGTCTGGGGCAAGGTGCCCTACTGTTACTGTTACTGGGGCGCACGGCCGACGCCAGATCTCATACTCTCGCTAGCGTACATTTGTGGTGCTGCATGGGGGGACACGAACTGGTGTCATGAGAAGTTTACAAACCTGGTCGCGGCAGCACGCGTTGAGTTGGACACTGCCAAACGCAAGGCAATTTACGCTGATGTTCAGTGGATACTGCATGAAGTGGGGTCAACAGTTGTGCCGATCTTCCAGAACCTGGTTCATGGTGTCAGCGATAAAATTGATACTGGCGGTGATGTATTGGGTGCTCACCCACTTGACACATTCCGTGTGTTTGAGAAGTGGTCTTTTAAGGCGTAACGGTTCTCCCAAGATGGTATGTAAGATGGCCGGGGTACCTCCCGACCTGGCCATTTTACTCCCCCCCTTCAAAAACCTGAAAAATATCTCATCGCAAATCCTGAGTAGGGTTTGTGTGGTAGTGAACGAGACCCTTGATGGCCTACAGCGACATTTCAAATCGGCGTATTCTTTATCCTCCCATAGAGCCATTTATGGCGGACCATATCGTTGTTTCAGAGGGACACAATCTGTATTATGAGCAGTGTGGCAACCCGACTGGAAAACCTGTCGTGTTTTTGCATGGGGGTCCAGGCGGAGGCTGTAAGCCAGCATTTCGCCAGTTCTTCGATCCTGATGCCTATCGTATTATTCGTTTCGATCAACGCGGCTGTGGTCGTTCGACACCTAACGCCTCGCTTCAAGACAATACGACCTGGCACTTGGTTGACGACATGGAGGCCATACGACTGCATCTTGACATTGATCGATGGCAGATATTTGGCGGGTCGTGGGGCAGCTCACTCGCTCTCGCGTATGCAGAGAAACATCCAGACAACGTTAGTGAATTGGTCCTCTACGGCATTTTTACATTACGACGGGAAGAATTGGCATGGTTGTACCAAGATGGAGCGAGTTATGTGTACCCTGATGCATGGGCTCGCTATCTTGCCCCGATCCCAGAGGATGAACATCACGACATGATTACTGC
>JAJFID010000347.1 GCA_021775325.1 Rhodospirillales bacterium | reverse complement strand
GCTGCCAACGCCAAGGATAAATTGATTGTGTGTTGCATAGAAATTCCTCTCGAGCGGCAGTAATCCAACGTATGATTGTCAAGTTTCCAGGGTTGTCATTTTGTCCGAGTTGCCCGTAGCTAGGCCGTAACCGGCGTGATGCCCACTGATGGTTCGACGACAAGAATCGAACAACCGAGGCGGGTAAGAATAGCTTCTGGCGTATTGCCAACAAAGAGCCCTGGGTTACCGGAGCGGTTTACCGCGCGCATCACCACAAGATCAGCGTCGATCTCTTTGACGAGGGGCGGGATTTCTTTTCGCGGCGAGCCGACACGCAGGTGTGTTTCGGGGGTGAGTTGCGCCATCAAGCCCGTAACTGCCAGACCACCAGACATGTAGCTGTAGATACTCAACATGTGATCCCGCAGCCCGGTATCGAAATCGGATGCCACCGAGGCCGAAATATTTCCCCCAACAGATAGCGCTACTTGATGATTATGTTTCAAATTCATGGCGTTCCTCATGTGTTCGTGCAAATTTGGTGAACCTGAATACAAGCAATGTTGTGGTCTTTCATCTGCACGTTGTGGGAAACCGTATTGAGCTATGGTCGAAAGTGGTGTTTGGCATCTGAATCAAACGGCGACCAGATCGACTTCAGTTACCTCGACACCGTCTTTGAACTTTACTCCAGTTATCACCTTGGTCAAGTAGTCGAAGCCGCGTAATCGTCTCCATTTTTCTTCCGCACACTGTTCGAGTTTGAACATCATGTGCTGCATGCCATCGCGAGACAAACACCCTTTTAAGCGTTTGGATCGTGACGGATGGTTCCGAAGGTCGATTCTAAAGGATTGCAGGCCCGAATGCTCTGCCGGTGCTGCGCCGGTTCTTATGCAAACCACAGTATCTACACTGTACAGTGATCTGAGAAAGTGGTTCCGAACGCACAATGTTTCGCCACGAATCAAGGCGGAGGTTGAAGACCGTGCGCTCCTGAAGGTGTTCGGCGAAAAGGGATTGGGTATCTTTAGTGCACCCGCCGTAATCGAGCACGAAATTACCGCCAATACAATGTGATGACAGTTAGTCACGCTGAAGACCTTCGGGTGCGATTCTATACAATTTCCGCCGAGAGCGAGCTACAGCACCCGGGCGTAGCGACGATCTCTCAGACGCCTTCGCGTCCTCACGAACCTGATAGGTTTATTCACCAATCCCATCAACCAAAATAAAAAGGCCCCACTGAGGGGGCCATTTTAATTTGGTTGCGGGGACTCGCAACCGTCTTAATTTGCTCCTATCGGTTCAAGTGCTCTCCGGAGTCCAACAATAGGCGTCACAATGTCTACTTGTGCCCACAAAGCGGTAAGTAGTTAGTGAGCACCAAAAGGTCTGCAAACGCCCCATAACAGATGCACCTGACTGACATGTATCCAAAGGCAGAAAATCACCGCCAGAGGTCCTGAAATTCACGGACGGCTGGCCATCTAAGCGCATTCCGTACTTCGTCGAGTCCAGCTGGCCCATGGCACATGACCTGAGGTGCCAGAATGATCCATGAATCTTCGTGCCGGTAGTAATGCACTGCCGTATTTGCATATCCATCCCAAGTACATTCGGCAGGATGCTCCGTCAAATCATATCCATTGAGTTCAGATGATGGTTTAGCAATCGACCATCCAAACTGAAATGACCGTGGTAGAACATTTTCGTTTAGAGTGCCCGCGCAATTGAATAACCGCGCCAATCCGCTGTCCAGATCAAGGCCCTTTACCCACTTTCCGGTTAAAGTTTCGATTCCTTGGGAACTGAGAAGTCTTTCGCCTGATTCTGAGACCCCATCCCGAGTGAGAAAATCCATGAACCTGCCATAGTCCTCAACCGTCATGAGAACTCCAGTGTCACCACTTTCCTGCTTTCTGGGCCCGGCATAGTGATCGGTGTCATTCGAGTATTCGGGACTACATTCTGCGCAAGACTCAGCGGCTGGCGTTATGGATAAGCTCAAATCCTCTGCTACCTTTATACCATAAAGCGTTGGTACGCGCGCAACTCGAGGATCTCCATCGGTCAAGAAAAACGTGGAATTTCCCATCCCCAGTGGATCAAAGAGCATTTCCCTAAAAATCGTTGATAATTTTTTCTCTTCCCCAAATTGATCTTCGTACAGAACTTCAATGATTCGACCCAACACTGCGGCACCCAAACCATAGCTGAACTGTCCGGGTTCTGTCGCGAGAACACCAGCTTCCGCGATAGTGTCGCAAAACTCCTCGAGCGTTAAATCTTGGCCCAAAATGCTTGACGATTTATAGATGGTAGGATGAAAACCGGAACGAATAACGTTGGCTATATGAAATGACTGTTTGGTGCAAAGTTGGTCGTCCAACATTTCATCCACATCACCCCAAACCTCGTATCCAATACCGCTAATTTGTTCCATAGGCGCTGACGTTAGACAATGGAGCGTCACGATCCCGTTTAAAGGCCACTGCAAATCAAAAGTCGCTCCTGTGTAGGAAGCTCTTCGATGAGACGGGCGATCGATTAACGCCTTCGCATTCAAAAACACGAAAAGGAACTCGCCTACGTTATTACATCTCTCACCGACTTGTGACACACAACCGGAAAACCAATCTTGATGCTTGGCGGCTACCTGGGCCCGAGTTAGAGAACAAAAGTGCTGAGATGGTCCGGTCGATGTTCGAAGATCATGCATTTTCCACCCGACTAGCACCTGGCTCACGAGCCGAAGATATTGGGCGGATACGATCCCGATTGTTGGAACTGAAGGATACTGAAAACACAGAAGATCTTGTTCGTCTTATTGAACGAATAGACATCGCTCCTGGAGACATCCAGATCAATCTCAACAGCCCCCTACTCGCTCAAGAACTTGGCGTATCAGCAGATGCTATCAACCGTGATGTATTGACCCGGAACTTCCCATTCCAGCTCAGGAAACGAGGTGTTGAGACCAGGCTCATTCTGGCCGACAGTCCAACAGGCATTGATGAAACCCTGATCCAGAATATTGGCAAAGCACATAGTTGGTTTGAGCAAATTACAAAGGGCAAAACCTTTGCCGAAGTCGCGCAAACCGATAAAACCTCTGCACGGCGTATTCAACAGGTGATCGAGCTCGCCTTCCTTGCTCCGGACATTGTGCGCGATATTCTGGAAGGCAAACAACCTATGGGCTTCACATCCAAGTGGTGTTTACAACACTCCCTACCGACGGACTGGGCCGAACAGCGACAAATACTCGCAGCCCTCTAATCATATCTACCTAAACTGTCATCCCCGAAATGGCGATCGCAGACTTCTGCGATAATGCGGGCCTATTCAGCGCACGTCGTCAGTCTGCGCTAATGCGCATGTCCTGTAACGCTTTGAAATCACGCAGGATTATTACACAACCTGCGTTACATCTGGAATCATGAAAGTGGGTGGCTGGGGAACGTGGATTCGAACCACGATTGACGGTGTCAGAGACCGCTGTCCTACCATTAGACGATTCCCCACCGGGATTGTGACGATAACCGCGCAATTCAGACCACCGCCACATCCTGCGATCTTATCGCAGGCGGGGCGGTGTGTACCATAGGTATTGTAACCTGTATAGCGCTTCTTGGCCCGAAATTGGGCTGAAAACACAGAAAATTGTTCACCCCTTGCTGCCCGCCCGCAAACGCCGGTCGGGGATCATACGTCTTGAAAGGAGAAACCCCAGTCACCATATTGAATGGATGGCCGAAACGGGTGCCTGCCCCGGGCTTCAGCATTGCTTTGTCGGGCATGAAACGAGTTGGAATATCACAATGTCCATGGAAACCGCTGCCGACGCGGAACTGGATACCAGTCAGTCATTGATTGGTCATTGGGAGGTCAACGCCAAAACCGGTGAGCTTTACTGGTCTGACCAAGTTTACACGATCCACGGTCTTGAACCCGGTGGCAAGGTCGACGTGGAAGCAGCGATCAATGCCTACCACCCGGATGACCGGGAAAAGGTCGCTGAATATGTCCGGCTGGCACTGGAAGAAAAACAGGATTTCCAGTTCGATCTTCGACTCGTCAGACCAGAGGGAGAAATTCGAAATGTTCGCGCTACCGGCGTCGTCCGGACAGACCAGGACGACAACGTGGCTGCCGTTTTCGGTATTTTTCAGGATATTACGGATATCAAGGCCTCGGAAGTGCGGCTGCAGGAAAGCGCGGCGAACCTCGCCCACGCACAACGTCTGGCCCATATCGGGAGTTGGACCCTGGACCTGGGCTCAAAGGTAGAAATCTGGTCGGACGAGCACTTCAGGATTTTTGGTTACGAGCCAGGCCAGGTTGCGCCGTCTCTTGATCTGGTCATCAGCTTGATCCATCCCGACGATCAGGAAGAATTCATCAACGTCATTCAGAAAACCAGATCGTCCGGGCACGCGGCTTATACACACGAGTACCGCATTATACGACCCGATGGTTCCGAGCGATACATATTTTCCTCCGTAGACGTTGAACGGGATGATGACGGCAATCCGTTAAGGATGAGTGGATCAGCGCAGGATATCACGGACAAAAAGCTGGCTGAACAGGCGCTGGCGGCCAGTGAGGAGAACTACCGGGCCCTGTTTAACAACGCCAATGCGGGCATTGGCCGCATTGGAATTGAGGATGGCAAGGTGCTGTTGGCCAATCAGACGCTCGCAAAAATGTTTGGTTTTGAGGACATTGAAACGTTCGTGAGCGAGTACAGTTTTGTCGAAAACTACGTCGACCCATCGCAACGGCATGAGTTGATTACAAGATCACGTGAGAATCCCAACCAGACAACCGAGACAGAATTCAGGAAACGGGATGGCTCAATCATTACAGTCCTCGCACATGACAGGGCAAATGTTGAGGCTGGCTGGTTCGACTTTGTGGTTACGGATATCACCGAACAGAAACAAACGAAAGAGGCGTTGCGTGAGGCCCGTGACCGGCTGGAAGAAATTGTTGTGGAAAAAACCCGGAAACTCCGTACCAGTGAAGAACGATTTCGGGATTTCGCGCAGTCAGCGTCTGACTGGCTTTGGGAGACTGATACAAACCATAGAATTGTATGGGAATCGGAAGGTGTGGACGACATAACAGGTCTCGGTTTCCTCCAGGTCAAGGATTCAGCCAGGTGGGAACTGCCCGGTCCACATCAGGGCGACGGGATATTCTGGCAACCACTTAAGTCCATGATGGATACACATCAGTCATTCAAGAACTTCGAGTTCCCGTATTTTACCCGATTGGGCGCATTGGGCCATGTACGCATTAGTGGTGTACCGGTCTATACAGAACGCGGCACATTCAGTGGTTATCGCGGCGCGGGCACCGACATAAGCCATAGTGTTGCGGATCAGAAAATGCTCGCGGATCATGCCGACAAGCTTCACCACGCTGTGGCACTGGCGAAGGTTGGTTATTACGTATGGGATGAAATCGAAATTAGGATGGAATCCTGCACGAAGGAGTTCGCTGACATATTTGCCATGACGCCGGACGAATTCCTCGCGTGTACAACGTCCATGGCGGCGATGGTTGAACACGTTCATCCTGACGACCGGTATTACTATACCAACTCGGTCGCCCAAGCCTATGCAGATGGCGGCGGATACGCGCTTGAGTATCGAATACTGGACCGAAATGGCCGGGCCCACGATATTCAGGAAATTTCGACCTTCATATACGACGACGCTGGCAAATTATTACAGACCGTTGGTGCCTTGCAGGACATCTCTGACCGCAAACAGTCGGAACGTTTGAAAAGTGAGTTCATCTCAACGGTCAGTCACGAACTCCGCACACCTCTGACCTCAATCAAAGGCTCGTTGAATCTGATCGCGTCAGGAACGTTGGGGTCGTTGCCACCGCAAATTGCAGACCTGGTGGATATCGCCAACGAAAACTCTGAACGGCTCGTCAAACTGGTCAATGACATCCTGGACATCGAAAAGCTGGAATCCGGCGAGATGATTGTTCAGGCTAGGCCCCTGGATATTGTCACGCTGCTCGACGACGCCATTGAGGCCAATACGGGTTTTGGCTCTGAACATGGCGTTATGTTTACCAGAACCTCTGCGGCGCAATCGCTGGTCGTCAATGCCGACAGTGATCGACTGATGCAGGTGATGGCAAATCTGATGTCAAATGCGGCGAAGTTTTCGCCCGAAGGCTCGGAAATAGAATTGTCCGCCACCAGCGGCGACACAATGCATCGTATTACCGTAAGGGACTCTGGGCCCGGAATTCCAAACGAACTCCGTGACAGTATTTTTGAGAAATTTGTCCAGATCGATGCATCCGACACCCGGCACCACAACGGAACCGGACTGGGCCTCAGCATTGCCAAGGCAATCGTCGAGAAACATGGCGGTACTATAGGGGTTGAATCGGAGTTGGGTGCCGGCAGTACGTTTTTCGTTGAATTGCCAGCAAGCAACTGACCGGGCATACAATGCGTGCATTTGTCGCGGTCGGCGCGGTGTTTATCCGGCATTACGTGACGTGTATAGCCATTCCCGCTACAAATTGGATTGTTAGTCAGGTACGCGAAGAGGCTTCTGATGAAAGACACTGTCGTTCCGCCGTCCAGTTTTGAAGAAAAGCTGAAAAACCTGCTGGTACCGCCGGGGCTGTACATTCGTTACCGGACGGCAAAAGAGATGCGGCGGGGCGAAAAGGAACTGCACCTGTTACCGTACATCGTACCGAGGGGGAAAATTGCCCTGGATATCGGTGCCAACAAGGGTGTGTGGGCCTATTCCCTGTCAAAGCTGTGCCGTGAAGTGCACGCGTTTGAGCCGAACCCCAAGATTTACAGCATTCTGGAACGCGGTCGTGCGGCCAATGTTCACACTTACTCTATCGCGCTTTCCAACCAGACCGGGGAGGCCGAGTTCCGCGTTCCACGCACAACCGGCGGCTATTCCAATCAGGGCGGATCCCTGAGTACGGTCAAAGTGCCCGACAACTTCATGGCCGTGCCCATAGAAACGCGACGTCTGGATGATATGGATTTGCGGGACATCGGGTTCATGAAACTGGATGTTGAAGGCTTCGAGATGGCAGTTTTGGAAGGCGGAACGAAGGCCATCGCCCGTGACCGGCCCGTCCTGCTCATCGAAATTGAGGAGCGACATACAGGCCGACCGCTGGCCGATATGATCACCGAGGTGGAGGCACGTGGGTACCAGACCTTTGTGCTCAGTGTCGGAGGATTGCAGCTTTTCAGTCGTGTTTACGATGGTGCATTTGTTAATCCAGGTGACAAACACATCAACAACTTCATCTTTTTTCCAACACGGTAGTTCCTCGATCCGACAACACGCTTGAGCAAGTCTCACGGCTCGATAGTATGTCAGGTGAAGCGGTATGAACGGAGGTTAGCTGTTCACCGTCAAATGACCAATTTGCGGCCAGCGGATCGAAAGGGAGGACCATGACCGGGCGTCAGTATCTGCCACCGTCAGAACACCTCGACCACCCGCTGGCATTCGAGGACGGTGTTTATGCTGCGGTTGATCTTGGTACCAACAACTGTCGTTTACTTGTCGCTGTACCTGACACCGACAACGGATTTCGTGTTGTCGATTCGTTTTCCCGTATTGTCCGACTTGGTGAAGGCCTGAGCAGGACAGGCGAACTCTGCGACGCAGCCATCGACCGTACCGTTGACGCGCTCGCTGTCTGTGCCGAAATTATGCAGCGCAATGGCGTTCAGCATTGCCATGCCATCGCAACCGAAGCCTGTCGCAGGGCGACGAACGGGGCCGCGTTCTCGTCGCAGGTAGAATCAAAAACAGGTCTGGTCCTTGATGTCATTACAGCTGAACAGGAAGCTGAATTGACGTTTGCCGGATGTTCGCCATTGCTGGACGACGACAAACCCTTTGGCGTGGTTCTCGATATTGGCGGCGGCAGTTCAGAACTCATGTGGATTGACCAAAGCGGAACGGTTGAACCAAAGATCGCCCATTACCATTCCATTCCCGAAGGCGTCGTTACCCTGGCCGATCAGTTTGGCGCTACGATGAACAATCAGCAGGACTACGAAGACCTGATCACCCGTATATCACCGTGGCTGGATGCGTTCGAAGCCGAAGCCGGGACCGCCCATGCCATGAAAAACCAACAATTTACCATGCTGGGCACGTCCGGTACGGTAACGACCCTCGGCGCACTACATCTGGGCCTCAGGCGTTATGAACGTTCACGGGTCGATGGCATGGTGATTGATTTCGACTCCATTGACGCACTCAGCAGCAAGCTTGCCATGATGACATGTGATGCGCGGGCGTCCCACCCCTGCATCGGGCCCGAGCGCGCAGATCTGGTTGTTATGGGTTGTGCAATTCTGGTAGCTGTATGCAGACGGTGGCCCATCGGCCGTCTGCGCGTGGCTGACCGGGGTATTCGTGAGGGCCTGCTCATCAGCATGATGGCAGAGGATCGCTTCTCAACTCGGTCACACATAGTCGGTGTGGCAGAATGAGCGATCAACGCGGCAAGAAAGGCGGCCCCCAAGCCAGGAGACCATCGACAAACAAGGGATCAAAAAAATCCTCGGGGACCCGTTTCATCAACAGGACAATGACCGAGAAGGTC
>JAJFID010000346.1 GCA_021775325.1 Rhodospirillales bacterium | reverse complement strand
GCTGATAGACAAAGCCCAGGTAATCACGACGAATACGTGTTCTTTCATCGTCGTTCATGACTTCGCACTCTTCGCCACAGACAACTACACGCCCCGCGTCCGGCTGTTCCAGCAGACCGGCGATATGAAGCAGTGTTGATTTACCGGCGCCGGATGGGCCGACAAGCGCGACCATTTCACCGGCGTTGATTGACAGATCAACATTACGAAGTACCTGAAGTTTGGTACGCCCCTGCCGAAAAGTGCGTTTTACGCCCTGAAGGGAGAAAACAGAATCCGAATGGTCATTCATGGTCGTTTACTCATACCGAAGCGCCTCTGCAGGATCAGTTCGTGCGGCGCGCCATGATGGATACAAAGTCGCCAGAATTGAGAGGCCCAATCCCATCAGCACCACAGCGGTGACTTCTACCGGGTCAACCACGGCCGGTAACTGTGACAGGAAGTAAATCTCTGCCGCGAACAGTTCACTGCCCGTCAACCCCTGGATCCATTGCCGGATCGTTTCAATGTTGGCGGCAAACGCCAGTCCAGCCACAAACCCGCCCAGTGTGCCAATAACGCCAATACTGGTTCCGCTGATGAAGAATATACGCATGATGGTCGCGCGCGTAGCGCCCATGGTCCGGAGAATGGCAATGTCACTGCCCTTGTCCTTTACCAGCATGATCATACTGGAAATAATGTTGAATGCCGCGACCACAATAATCAGGGTTAGAATCAGAAACATGACGTTTCGCTCGACCTGGATGGCATTGAAGAAACTGGCGTTGGCTCGTTGCCAGTCGTGGACCAGCGTGGCGGGCCCTGCGACCTTGAGCACATCGCGTGTCATGGACGGCGCATTTCCGGGATCGTCCAGAAACACCTCGAGATTGCTGATGCCATTTTTCATGGAGAAGTAAATCTGAGCAGCATCCAATGGCATAAAGATAAACCCGGAGTCGTACTCATACATACCGATGTCAAACAGGGCCACAACACGATAGGTTTTCATTCTGGGAACCGTACCAAATGCTGTAACAGTTCCCTTCGGCGATATGAGGTTTATATTTCCACCGACTGGCACACCCAATTTATGCGCCAGTCTCCGGCCAATGACGATCGAATCTTTGCTGCCAAATTCCCCCAGATCACCAGCCACAATATTTGTGGCGACCAATTCACGACTGAGCAGGTCCTCCGGCTCCAGGCCGCGGACCACAGCGCCCTGTGCCGCATTGTTGTGTGTGGCCATAACCTGACCCTCGACCAATGGGCTGACGGCAATGACGCCTGGAAGCCCTTCCAGGCGCTCTCGCAGTGGTTCATAGTCAGATAGGGTGCGGGACTGCGCAGCAACGCTCAGGTGTCCGTTAATACCGAGAATTCGATTAAGTAATTCCTCCCGGAAACCATTCATAACCGACATTACGATGATGAGTGTGGCAACGCCAAGACCGATTCCCAATAGCGAAAACCAGGCGATAACAGAGATAAACCCTTCCTGTCGGCGGGCCCGCAGGTATCGCATCGCCAGCATCCATTCAAAGGCAGAGAACATGGAGTATCTTTCGTTTCGTGATCTATGAGGCAGTCAATTTAGCAATCGCGGAATCAATACTCATATCCTCGCGCTCACCAGTGGCTCGGTTCTTCAACTCCACCATTCCGTCCTTTAATCCTCTGGGACCGGCAATGAGCTGCCAGGGAAGGCCAATCAAGTCCATATCCGCAAATTTGCCACCGGCCCGGATCTCACGATCATCCATCAGTACGTCGATACCAGCCTTCCGCAAATCATTATACATGCCCAGACAAGCCGAATCGCAAGCCTCATCCCCACTTTTCAAATTGATCAATCCCACTTTGAAGGGCGCAATACTCTCTGGCCAGATGATACCGTCATCATCGTGCGAGGCTTCGATCACGGCGCCCACCAACCTTGATACGCCAACGCCATAAGATCCCATGGACACGGTGACTTCGTCGCCATCTGCGGTAGTGACTCTGGCCCCCAGGGGGTCAGAGTATTTTGTACCGAAGTGGAAAATATGTCCGACTTCAATGCCACGTGCCGTAACAAGATCATCTCCAAGCGTGGATTCATGTTCGAGATCACGTTTCTCATCGGTGGCTGCATACTTGGTTGTGAACTGATCGACGATCGGTTGCAGATCACTGTCGAAATCAATCTCACGCTCTGCCCAATCCATTTCCAGAAAATCTTTATGGCATGCGATCTCGCTTTCGCCGGTTTTGGCCAGAATCAGAAATTCGTGGCTCATGTCTCCACCAATGGGACCTGTATCGGCGGCCATTGGAATAACCTTTAAGCCCAGGCGCGCGTATATGCGAAGATAGGATACGAAAAATTTATTGTAGGATATCCGGCCACTTTCATCGTCCATATCGAACGAATAGGCATCTTTCATCAGGAATTCCCGTCCGCGCATGACACCGAAACGTGGCCTTACCTCGTCGCGAAACTTCCACTGGATGTGGTACAGAAGGCTCGGCACATCCCGGTAGGATTTTACCGCATCACGGAAAATCTCGGTAATCTGTTCCTCGTTGGTGGGGCCGTACAGCATGTCACGGTCATGGCGATCACGAATTCGAAGCATTTCTGGCCCGTATGCATCATAACGCCCACTCTCACGCCATAAGTCAGCAGCCTGAATGGTCGGCATCAGCATTTGATGGCACCCCATTGCGTCCTGTTCTTCTTCGACAATACGCTGAATATTCATGAGCACCTTGTAGCCAAACGGGAGCCAGGAATAGATACCAGCGCTAGACTGACGCACCATGCCCGCGCGTAGCATCAGTCGATGCGAGGTAACCTGGGCCTCGGCAGGATTTTCTTTCAGGGTCGGCAAAAAGTAACGGGACAATCGCATGGAACTACTTTCACGTGGAACGGAGGATGATCTGTTGATTATGCGGGACTGTATGAAACCCCCTACTCATTGTCCATGCATGAGATGGGGAGAATGCGGTAATTTCAAGGCTTGGTGGCGGCAACAGATGCCAGTGATTTAAGCAAATGACGAACACCGGCAAGTCTCGCCTCTGGTTCATCCCACACGCGCATGAAAACGAGTTTATGATCAGGTCGCAGTTTTGCGGTGCCGCGATGCTCCTGAATGAGTGCAACCAACCCAGCCGGATTAGAAAAATGGTCATTGCGGAAACCGATGACAGCACCCTTGGGTCCTGCATCCACCTTATCGACGTTCGCATCACGACAAAGACGTTTGATCGCGACTGTCTGCAATAAATTCTCGGTTTCTTTGGGCAAAGACCCGAACCGGTCGATCAACTCGGCTGCGAGGCCATCGATTTCATCACGCCCATTTAATTTTGCAATGCGTCGATACAGTCCCATGCGTACGGGCAAGTCTGCTACATAGTAGTCCGGTATCAATACTGCAAGGCCGACGTTGATTTGCGGACTCCAGTCATCCGACGAGAGATCATCTGTTTCCAGTCCACGCGCTTCAGCGACCGCTTCTTCCAGCATCTGTTGGTACAACTCAAACCCGACTTCTTTGATGTGGCCCGACTGCTCATCCCCCAACAAGTTCCCGCTGCCTCTGATGTCCAGATCGTGACTGGCAAGCGAGAAACCGGCACCGAGATGATCCAGTGTCTGCATAACCTCCAGACGTTTTTCGGCTGCCGGTGTCAACTTCATGCCGGGCGGCAAAGTCAGATAGGCGTAAGCGCGGGTCTTCGAGCGACCTACTCTACCGCGAAGCTGATATAGCTGAGCGAGGCCAAATCGATCAGCACGGTGGATGATAATGGTATTGACGCGCGGCATGTCGAGACCGGATTCAATGATGTTGGTCGACAACAAAACATCAAACCCGCCATCGTAAAATGACGTAATCGCGTCTTCCAGAACACTTGGCGGCATTTGACCATGGACAACAGTCATACTGACTTCCGGTATCAATTCCCTGATATCGCGTTCCAGTTTCTCCAGATCCGCGATACGGGGGCACACATAGAATGTCTGGCCGCCGCGATAGCGCTCGCGCAGAATAGCTTCGCGCACCACAACACGGTCAAATGGCAGCACGTAGGTACGCACAGCCAAACGGTCCACAGGTGGCGTTGCAATCAGGCTCATCTCCCGTATACCTGACAGCGCCAGTTGCAAGGTACGTGGGATCGGCGTGGCACTCAGTGTAACTACATGTACATCCGCTTTAAGTTGCTTCAATCGTTCCTTGTGGGCGACGCCGAAGTGTTGTTCCTCGTCAATAATGAGCAATCCCAAATCCCGAAACTTCACATCTTTGGCGACCAGAGCATGGGTACCGATAACAATGTCTACTGTTCCGTCCTCTAGTCGCCGTTTTGTCTCCTTGGCATCTTTACTACTCACCAACCGCGACAATTGTCTGATTTCGACCGGGAATCCGTTGAAGCGCTGGATGAAACTTTCGAAATGTTGTCGCGCGAGCAATGTGGTCGGCACCACAACGGCGACCTGCTTTCCTTCCATGGCTGTAACGAATGCCGCCCGTAACGCCACTTCGGTTTTACCGAAACCCACGTCGCCACAGACAA
This sequence comes from Rhodospirillales bacterium, assembly GCA_021775325.1. Taxonomy (GTDB): domain Bacteria; phylum Pseudomonadota; class Alphaproteobacteria; order Rhodospirillales; family Casp-alpha2; genus JABJGO01. Next base: position 5,906 of record JAJFID010000346.1, on the reverse strand, counting down.
GACGGTCCGTGTTGCCGCCACTACCCAGATCGCCAATGACCGCATCAATCGCCCGCTGCTGGTCCTCTGTCTCCGCAAAGGGAAAGCGGGCGCAAAATTCTTCAAAAATGCCGATTTGCGGGACCATGGGCGCGGATGTGGTGAGTTCGCGCGCAGCGGCGACCCGGATTAACTCGCCGGCCATTTCACGTATGCGTTCTTTTAAACGCGATTTGCGGGCTTGCCAGGCTGCACCACCCAGTCGGTCAAGTTGGGCACCGGCATCTTCCGAGCCATACCGTGAAATTAGCTCGATGTTTTCAACCGGCAGAAACAGCCGGTCATCACCGTGGTAGGTCAATTGCAGGCAATCATGGGGGGCACCGCCCGCCTCAATCGTAAACAAGCCGTCAAACCGACCTATTCCATGGTCCGCATGAACCACAAGGTCGCCCACGTTCAACGTCGCTGCGTCTGCAATGATGTTCTCTGGTTTGATACGCTGGTGACGCGGGCGACTTAACCGCTCGCCCAAAATATCCTGTTCCGTGATCACAGTGATACCCGGCGTCACAAACCCGCGTTCAAATTCGGCGATGCAAACTGCTGTAAGTCCCGAACTCAGTGACTGCGCTTCACCCCAGCTTGTGACGTCTACCAACGCGTCGTACCCGTGTTCCGCCATGACCTTGCGAATACGGTCACGTGAACCTTCGCTGAAAGCAGACAGGATAATCCTTTGCCCGGACGATTGTTGATGTCTGACATGCGATACAACGGCTTCGAACAGGTCATTTTCCGGCTGCACCCGAATGTCGGCAAAGTCGCGACCAGGTTTACCTTCAGCGTCCACATTCTGAAGGTCCGCGTTGGTAGCGGTCACATCAAAGGGCGACAGTACGCCGCCAGCACGGTCAGCCAGGTTACCATTGAGTTCCAGCGCATCCAGATAGAGCATCGTCTTGTTTACGGGCCGATATGGCGCGCCACCGGAAGACATCCCACCACCAGGCACGTCCCGCCGGGCCGCGTAGTAATCATCAATCAATTCCAGCCGTGAAACCTCGGCTTCCGTCACTTGGTGCGATAAAATTACGGGCACATCACCGACATAGTCAAAAAGGGTATCGAGATGGTCGTGGAAGAATGGCAGCCAATGCTCCATACCCAGATATCGCCTGCCCGCAGAAACGGATTCATACAGTGGGTCGTCATCACCGGTCACACCAAACGTTTCACGGTAACGACTTCTGAACCGCGAAATCGATTCCTCATCCAAAAATACCTCACTAACAGGAATAAAATTCACCTGCTCCGTGTCCCCCGTCGTGCGCTGGGATTCGGGATCAAAGTGACGGAGGACATCAATCTCGTCGCCAAAAAAATCAAACCGTACCGGGGCATCATGACCGGCGGGAAAAACATCCAGAATGCCACCACGGCGCGCGTACTCGCCGGGCTCCAGTACTGTGTCGGCACGTACATAACCATTGCTGTTCAGAAACGTTACGATTTCTTCTACCGGAACGTCCTGGCCCTTGGAAATTCTCAGCGACCGGCCCGACAGCGCCTCCCGCGGAACCAGACGCTGTAACACCGCCGATACCGTCGTCACAACCAGGCAGGGTTTCGACGTATCTGTTCTTTCGAGGAGCTCGGACAAAACACGAACTCGCTGGTCGAGCACATCACCACTTGGTGAAACCCTGTCATAGGGTAAACAGTCCCAGGCCGGAAACTTGAGAACTCTTATCTGGGGATCAAAAAACGCTACTGTCGATGCCAACTGTGTCATGGATACATCGTCTGGCGCGATGACGACGATGCGCCCCTGTAACGCGGCCCATTGACTAAGCACATACGCGTCATGCCCCGGTGGCACACCACCTATGTGAAAGCGGCCTTTTGCGGCTTTAATGCGTTGAATATAACTCACGGCCTACATTGATCTCTTGTATTTGATGATTTTTTGCATGACGTGTCCGTCGACTCGACCTGGCACAGGCTCTCTTTCCAGTATCCAGTTCATAAGATCATTGTCGCTTTCATCAAGTATTCGTTCAAATTCGTCCACTTCAACCTCTGTCATGGGTGCCAAATGCAAGGAGGCGTAGCCGCCAACAAGCGCGTCGGTTTCCTTCATTCCGCGATGATTTGCCCGATACAGCAGCCGTTTTCTTCTATCGTCCATGGTATCAAAACCCAAAGCTTACAGTGTCAAGTCGGTCCGCCTAGGATATAAGGGGAGAAGCACCAACTGTCATGTCTGATTATGCGTCCGGAAATTCTTTTTGAGCTGTTTGCCCCAACCACGTCATTGACCGGTGTCGGGCCTCGTATCGCCAAAACCATTGAAACCTTGTGTGACGACAGTCGCGTTGTCGACCTGTTGTGGCACTTGCCACAGGGTATTGTTGATCGTCGACACGCGCCTACCATCAACGAAGCAATCCCAGGAACCGTCGCAACCATCACAGTAACTGTCGAAACGCATCAAAAGGCCCCCAACAAACGGGCACCATACAGAATCATCTGCCACGATGACACTGGCAAACTGACACTCGTCTTCTTTCATGCCCGTGAGGACTATCTGAAGCGACTGTTGCCTGAAGGTGAAACCAGAATCATAAGTGGCCAAATCGAAGACTTCAGCGGTGGATTGCAGATGACCCATCCCGACCATGTCGTCACGCTTGAAGAACGGGATACACTGCAACGCGTTGAGCCAGTGTATGGTTTGACCGCCGGGATATCACAAAGGGTCCTTAACAAATCGATCAATGCCGCTTTGGCCCGTGTGCCAGATCTGCCCGAGTGGCAGGACACCGCACTCCTGAAAAAGAACCAGTGGACGACCTGGATGGTTAGTCTGGAACAGGCGCACAACCCTGCATCACTTGGGGATCTCAATCATGAGAATGCCGCCCGCCAGCGTCTCGCTTACGACGAACTACTGGCAAATCAACTTGCTCTCGCACTGGTACGTCGCGCGGTCCGGAAACTTGCAGGTCGCAGCATCAGGGGTGACGGACATCTGCGCCAAACTGTCCGGGATGCCTTGCCGTTTGCACTCACGCCGTCACAAGAAACATCGGTTCAGGACATTGATGATGACATGGGTCGCGACGATCGCATGCTGCGATTGCTTCAAGGCGATGTTGGCAGTGGAAAGACCATCGTCGCACTGTTTGCCATGCTGAACGCTGTCGAGGCTGGTCACCAGGCCGCATTGATGGTGCCCACTGAAATTCTTGCTCGACAACATTATTCAACGATTTCGCAGTTATGCAGTGCGTTGGGCATCAATATCGTGCTTCTGACAGGGCGCGACAAGAGCAAGACGCGCACCAGTGCGTTAAAAGACATGGCTGATGGTACCGCTCATTTGATCATTGGCACTCATGCCCTTTTTCAGGACGAAATCGCGTTCGATGATTTGGCATTTGTGGTTATTGACGAGCAACACCGGTTCGGTGTTCACCAACGCCTGATGCTTGCCGGGAAAGGAGTCGGAGTCGACGTTCTGGTTATGACGGCAACACCCATTCCCCGGACACTGACGTTGACCACCTATGGTGACATGGACGTGTCGAAACTGACCGAAAAACCGGCAGGCCGAAAACCGGTTGATACCCGCATCATTCCAAACAATCGACTGGATGAAGTTGCTGATGGGTTAAAACGGCCAATGGATTCAGGCGCGCGCGTGTACTGGGTTTGTCCGCTGGTGGAGGAGTCCGAAAAAATTGACGCTGCCGCGGCTGAGGAACGCTATGACTATCTTTGCAACCTGTACGGCACGGATCACGTGAAAATGGTCCATGGCCGTTTGAAAGGTCCGGAAAAAGAAGCTGCTATGGCCGCATTCAAGGACGGATCTGTCAAAATTCTGGTGGCCACAACGGTAATCGAAGTTGGCGTCGATGTGCCGGAAGCAACAATTATGATCATTGAACATGCCGAACGCTTTGGACTTGCCCAATTGCATCAATTACGAGGACGGATCGGACGCGGCGAGGATCGGTCCACCTGTGTTCTGATGTATGCGCCGCCCATGACGGAAACGGCGAAACAGCGATTGAAAGTCATGCGCGACACAGACGACGGGTTTGCGATTGCGGAAAAAGACCTTGAGTTACGTGGGGCCGGTGAACTCTTGGGCAAAAAACAAAGTGGACTTCCCGAATTTCGGGTGGCTGACATCGCTCATCACGGAGGTTTGTTGGCGACGGCAAGGCGCGACGCTCAATTGATTCTGGAGATAGATCCTGAACTACAGTCGGAACGCGGGCAGGCACTCCGCGTGTTACTTTACCTGTTTGAGCAGGATAGCGGGATCAGGAATCTGCGGTCTGGTTAGACGGAGCGTCCGGACCCTTAGCATCAATCTCATCCAGAATATTGCGCCCCGTCGCGCGTTCCAGTTTTTCCCCGGGCCGGGATCCCTCGCTGACAAGAACGGTAATTCCCTCTTTTTCCCGTAGGATTTCCAGCTTTTCATAAACCTTTGCCGATGTGAGGGCCATGTTACGGTCAGCAGCGGTCCGTTGATCCGGTGGTGTCACAATGCCGCCGGAAATAACCATCTTAATGGCTTCTTCCACTGACATCGAGAGTGGTATGAGGTCCTCTTTTGGGACAAACAACAAGAAACCTGATGTAGGGTTTGGGGTCGTCGGCAGAAAAATATTCACACAATCATCTTCGGTAATACTCTGTACCTCGCCTTCCGTGGTGCCCGTAATAAATGCGACAGCCCATATTCCACGGCGGGGATACTCAACAAGGACGGCTTCGCGGAATGCCGTGGACTGTTGCGCCAAGACAGTTTCGAGTATCTGTTTTACCGCGTTGTAGACGCTCCTGATGACTGGCATACGATTGAGCAGACCTTCGCTAAGGCGCGTAAACAATCGTCCCATAAACCCGGCCATAAACATACCGACAAGCGTCAAACTAATCAGCAGTACCACAAGGCCAAGCCCCGGCAGGGCAAATGGCAGATAGGTTTCCGGATTGTAAGCAGCAGGAATCAGCGGCGTTATCTTGTCATCAACAAAATTGATGAACAGCCAGGCTACATAACCTGTAATGAATAGTGGTGCAGTAACCAAAATTCCTGCAAAAAAATAGGTCCGGATACGTTGACCAAATGAGATAGAAGTTTTCAGTTTTTGGGATGCCATCGCTGTTATTTATATCCACTGCCCTTGGAAAATGAATCGGAGATCTTACAGGTGAGTTACCTAATCAGGAGCCTGCAAACGCCGGATGGTATCAACAAAGATTCTCAATAGGGTCCGAACGAAGGGGTCGGACTTTCCCATTTTCTCTTCGAATGTTGATCGGTTTACGACAATGATCGTGCCGCCTATTGCCATTCGTGCCCCAGCCATCCTGGGCGCATCATCAATCAAGGCCATTTCACCAAAAATTCCACCCTGGGGGATTGTTGCCAATACGGTAACTTCAGAGTCTGTCTGTCTGACGATTTCAACTTGCCCAGACTGAACAATGTACGCGCAATTCGCGGGTTCGCCTTCGCGGAAAACAAAAGTCCCGGCACCAATCGTCTGGCGATCAATCAATCCTGAGTTCATACCCGACCCCGCCTCGAACATTCATATGATGTCATCCGCATATCCAACAACAGTTTAGTCTGATGAAATCGAAATGCACATGCGAAACCTTGCGATTTGTGCGTTCTTTACTGGCTGTGATGAGCCGCCCGGTTTGCTGCCTGGACAGATCAACGTTCACGGAAAGATTGATTAACCGAAGATACGATTGGTTTCAACAAATACTCCAACAGCGTTTTGCGCCCAATGTTGATATCAGCCTGAACTGTCATACCAGGCATGACCTGATTCTGTTCTGGGTCGCCGCCGACATAACTCTGGTCCAGGGAAATCATGCCCTTGTAATAG
>JAJFID010000345.1 GCA_021775325.1 Rhodospirillales bacterium | reverse complement strand
CCTTCATTAACCGAGACGCCCAGGCCGGGTTCACGGGTTATGGGGATACAACCGTCGCTGTCCAGTTCAACGGGAAAGCTGGAGAATGTATTGGAGCCCTCAACAAAACGGGGAAAGTGTTCAACCATCGTAAAGTTCGGGATAATCGCTGCTGCCTGCATGCTGGCGGCGAGCCCGATGGTCATGGTGTTATTGTTATGAACGGAAACCGAGGTGGAATGAGCCTCCGCCAGCGCAGCGATCTCCCTTATGCCCAGAATACCGCAAAGGCTTATATCAGGGTTCAGAATATCCGCAGCCTTGTGTTGCAGAAGACGAAGGAATGCCTGTTTGGAGTACAGTGTTTCCCCTGAAACCACAGGCAGGTTTGACTGGCTGCGAATGCTGGCAAGCGTTTCCACTTCGGTTTCGCTGGCCGGGTCTTCAAACCATGGGACCTTAAAGGCGTGAAGCGCATCTGCAATTCTGGGCAGGTCCTTCTGGTTCATTCTGGACCACATATCCACAAAAATTGACACATCAGGACCCACTGCATCCCGTACAGCATGCAGGCATTCGATACCGTTTTCCACTGTGTTGTCGTAAAGGAAAGGATAGACTTTTACAGACCTGAACCCGCTTTCCACATGCGTCGCCGCGAAGGATGCGATCTGATGCGCTGTACGCGGTTCGTGACTCCAGCAATTTGCATAAACGCCGATACGCTCACGGCATGGACCACCCAGCAGTTTGTGAATCGGCGCGTCCAGAGCTTTACCAGCCAAATCCCAAAGCGCGATTTCAAGACCGGCCGCGGCCGCGGATACTTCTATGCCAATCCTGGATTCCAGAATGTCGTTCTGTGCCGTTGTCCTGAAGTGATTTACACAAAACGGGTCCTTGCCATTGACATAGTGGAACAGTTTGTGAACTTCCTGGGCAATGGCCTGTTCGCGTCCGGCGAAGATGTGGGCTTCGCCCCATCCATACATACCTTCGTCAGTTTCCAGTTTGATCAGCAACGAGGCCTTCCCCCGACACCACGGAGTCGCGGTGACATCGGGTGGAACGATGTACGTTTTGAGAGTTTTAATTTTCAATGTGTATGCCCCCTCTCTTCTCTGTACCTTCGGCAAGAGGCCGAGGAAAGCTACATCGCACCTATCAAATGCCAGCCTGTGCTTTTGCGTCCGCCGCCGTTCCGACCTGTCCGCGTTCGTCCCGCCACGCCGGTTCCGGTGGCGTATCAACCCAGGCCGGACAGTCACCGCGAAACTTGCCAATCAGGTCATCGCCTGCGCCGTGCGCCATATAGCCGAGCAACGCCCGCAGGCGCGGCCCGAACCTGGCGGCACGCTCGGGCGGGATTTCCAGGTATTGGTTCGATTCCTGTCGCAACCAGCCCAGCGAATAGGTGTTAATGAGCCCCGATCTCGGTGCGTCACTCTGGTTCGCACCGCCGCCATGCCAGGTTGAGCCCATGTAGAAAAGTGCCGAACCTTTTGGCATGACGGCAGGTTCCCAGTCGGATACTCCCGGTAAATGCCAGGACCGAAGAAAACGGTGACTGCCCGGGACGACACGTGTACCACCGTTCTCTGCCGTAAAGTCATCCAGCGCCCACATGACCCCGATCTGCAACTCCATGCCGGCGTTCTCAATGGGATAGAGGGAATCGTCCCGATGCAGGGCCTGCTCTGACTCGCCGGGCAGAATTTCGATTGCCGTCAAACTGCCCACCTGGTACGTGGCACAATGCGGCAGCAAAATTGCGTCCGCCACAGCGACCACCAAATCGTGGTCCACAAGGTCGGCCGCACTGGGCGCCACAGACAGCACACTGTTGGTACGCAGCGTGCGAGAGCCGTTGAACTCACTTTTGGTCCTGAGCCCGTCGGCATCAAGGTGAGGACGTAGTTCAGTACGAATTGTGTCAACGAGACCGGGCTCGGCGAGCCCCGTGACGACGACCGCGCCATCGCGTCGAAGCGCTTCGACGATGGTCCCGAGATCAACCGTTCTCTCAAAACTGCTTATTGCCATGCAAGCCTCCTCATTGCGCAGTACAAACAAACGTTAAGATAGAGGAATTCGGTGGTCAATGTCTGTTCCGGGGCATTTCCGGGGACAACCAGAATCGTAAATCCAGAATCTCAAAATCAGCAGACAACAACCACGGAGATCTGAATCATAGACCTGTGGCATGAGCAGCCGTTTTGCTGGTACATTTGGCGTTGCACATCCACAGGGAGATTTCCACATGCGCCCGACACTCTACGGCAATCGTCATGCGGTCTCCGCCGGTCATTATCTTGCTGCCACAGCCGGGAACGCCATATTGGAAGCGGGCGGAAACGCCATCGACGCCGGTTGTTGCACCGGCATGGCGCTCGCCGTGTTACACGCCGACGAAGTCTGCTTTTCCGGCGTTGCACCCATAATCATCCGTATGGCGAACGGAGAGGTTGTCACCATTGCCGGGCTCGGTCATTGGCCCATGTCCTTGCCAGCGGATATTTTCATGGCGGAGCACGGCGGTGAGATTCCCATTGGCGTACTGCGAACCGTTGTGCCAGCCGCTCCGGATGCCTGGATCACGGCACTCCGCGATTATGGCACCATGTCGTTTGGCGATGTGGCGGCAGCCGCAATCGAGTACGCGCGGGACGGGTTTTCTGTGTTTCAGTATCTTGCATCGGCGCTTGAACACAACGCAGCGCAGGAGAGTCACTGGCCCGCCAACGCCGCAATCTTCATGCCGGGCGGGCGGGCACCGCGCCTTGGCGAGCGGTTTGTGCAGACGGATCTGGCCGCAACGATCCAGTACATGGTTGATGAAGAAAAGGCCGCTGCTCATATTGGACGGGAAGCCGGACTGGAAGCCGCCCGGGCGGCATTCTACGTGGGCGACATTGCCGGGAAAATCGTTGCACACATGGAGAGCGAAGGCGGTTATCTGTCGCGCGATGACCTGGCCAATTTTCGCAGCCAGGTCAGATCGCCCATACAGGGACGTTGGCGTGATTTTGAGCTTTTCACCTGTGGGCCATGGTGCCAGGGACCAACCCTGATCCAGTCCCTGCTGATGATGGAAAAGGCTGGCCTGGACGGGTTGGCGCAAAACAGCGCAGATTATCTGCATCTGCTGATTGAAGTCATCAAATGCTCCTTTGCGGACCGCGAGTATTACTATGGTGATCCGGATTTTATCGACGTGCCACTGGAACGCCTGCACGGTGACGCCAATATTGATGCCTGGCTTGATCGCATTGATCCTGATCAGGCGGCATCAGACATACCACGACCCAATGGTGTGAACGAACCGTTTGATTTTCCGGCCACAGAAGGACCGCCGGATCGTGATCCTGACACGTCTTATCTGTGTGCCGTCGACAAGTGGGGCAATGCATTCTCCGCCACACCATCAGACGGGATGTGGATGACACCGGTCGTTCCCGGGACCGGCCTTATACTGTCAGCGCGTGGCTGTCAGTCGCGACCGGACCCGAGCCATCCCAGCGGAGTGGGTCCTGGAAAACGCCCGCGGCTTACCCCCAATCCGGCGATTGCGCTTCGCGATGATGGCACCGTCGTGCCATTCGGCGCGCCCGGCGGCGATGCCCAGGTGCAGTCCATGCTTCAGGTGTTTCTCAATATTTTCCACTTCGGTATGGATGTGCAGGACGCAATAGACGCGCCGCGCGTTACGTCGCACAATTTCCCGTCGTCGTTCTCCCCTTACAATTACTATCCGGGATATGTCGGGCTGGAGCGCCGCATTCCCGACTCCGTGCAGAGGGAACTGGAGCGCAGAGGCCACCGTCTGGACATACACCCGGACTACACCCGGAATGTGGCCGCGGTTGAGGTTATCGTCGCTGAACCAAAGCCGGGGTTCCTGCGCGCCGGCGCTGACCCGCGACAACCAGCGTACGCGATCGTACGCTAGCCGCCTTCAAAAACGCTCCCGGCCTACGCCCAAAAGCGGACATGGTTGAAAGCCGTCGGTCAATTCCGTTTGTGGTTATCAGCGGATGATTTGGTATGGCAAATCAATAGTATGTGACGTCTCCCTCATGACCACCAGGAGGCGAGTAAACGTCGATAAATATTACTGGCTCATCGCCCAGTATCTCCCCACCGTGAGGCACGTTCGACGGGACAAACCACATGTCGCCCGGGCCTACTTCCCGGACTTCGTCACCCACGGTGAGACGCATGCGACCCTGTACGACGATACTTGTCTGCTCGTAGGGGTGGGAGTGAAGCGGATAAATGCTGCCGGGTTTGAACTTGACCCAGTGGAGGTCCTGGTGCGTGCCACCGGTTAACAAGGTGTACCAAACCTGCATGTCGGGAAAGTAGTCCGCGGCTGCGTCAGCTTCGGTCAAAGTAATGATATTGGACATGATCTACCTCTATCCTCTTGCGAGAATACTTGATCATTCATCGGGTCCTGTTTCAAGCGCTGCGATGCCGCACTTAGGGTGGACGAGGCCCTTACCGTTCCCCATGTGTCGCCAGCTTTGTCGGCTTTTGATGACATCCGTTGCCACCCCGAAAACAGGTTTAATCGAAGTTCGTCAACCAGTTCCGTTGTGAGCTTGGATCAGTCACGGATTGGATATTGTGTCAGGGGTGGCAATCAGCATTATCTGATGTCTTGTTACATCTCAATTGGACAATGACATCATGACCAGAGATCCCCGTTACGACATACTTTTTGAGCCAATCAAGATAGGCCCGGTCACTGCACCAAACCGGTTTTATCAGGTACCCCACTGCAATGGCATGGGACGGGTGTTTCCCGACAGTATGATCGCCATGCGTGGTATGAAAGCGGCTGGCGGCTGGGGCATTGTGTGCACCGAGCAATGTGACTTTCACCACACAGCCGACATCACGCCGTATACAGAAACCCGCATGTGGGATGACGCGGACATCGGTTATCTCGCTGGCATGTGTAATGCCGTTCATGAGCACGGCAGTCTGGCGGGTGTCGAACTGGTTCATAACGGACACACCGTGGGAAACCTGTACAGTCGGGAGATACCCATCGGGCCATCACACCGGCCGGTGGAGGCCAACCACTATCCCGGTCAGGCACGGGCCATGGACAAGCAGGATATCCGGGACTACCGACGATGGCATCGGGACGCTGCCCTGCGGTCGAAGAAGGCGGGATTTGATCTGGTCATCGTTTATCACGGCCACGATGGCACAGTACCATCGCATTTCCTGTCAAAACGACAGAACCAGCGGACAGATGAATACGGAGAATCGCTGGAAAACCGGCTGCGTCTGTACCGTGAACTGCTGGAAGAAACCAAGGATGCTGTGGGCGATACCATGGGGGTCATCGCCCGCTTTGCGGTCGATGAAATGATGGGAAGTGACGGTCTGGAATGGGAAAACGAAGGCCGTGAAGCGCTGGAAATGATCGCGGAGCTGCCTGATATGTGGGACGTAAACGTGAGTGACTGGTCAAACGATTCCATGACGTCCCGATTTGCGCCGGAAGGGTATCAGGAAGACTACGTGCGTTTCGTCAAACAGGTCACGAGCAAACCGGTCTCCACCGTCGGGCGCTATACGTCGCCTGATGCCATGGTCACAGCCATCAAACAGGGTGTCGTTGACCTCATTGGTGCGGCACGACCATCAATCGCTGATCCGTTTTTGCCGCGCAAGATCGAGGAAGGTCGGCCGGAAGACATCCGCGAATGTATCGGCTGCAATATCTGTGTGGCCTGGGACATGCTATCGGCGCCGATCCGCTGCACGCAAAACCCGACCATGAGTGAAGAATGGCGGAAAGGCTGGCACCCCGAACAGATCGCTCAGAAAACATCAGAGTCTCATATCCTGGTGGTTGGTTCCGGCCCGGCCGGGCTGGAGGCCGCTCATCAGTTGGGAAAACGCGGGTATCAGGTCACGCTGGCAGAGGCGCGCGGTGAGCCCGGTGGCCGGGTAAGTCGCGAAAGCAGATTGCCGGGGCTCGCCGCCTGGGCACGGGTGCGCGATTACCGTCTTGGGCAAATGCGTGAAATGGTGAATGTGGAAACCTACCTCGACAGTGAGTTAACCGCAGAGCAGGTACTGGAGTTTGGTGCCGATCATGTGTGTCTCGCCACCGGGGCGACGTGGCAGCATGATGGTGTTGGCCGCGCCAATCGATATCCAGTTCCGGGCATGGATCGCAATACGATCCTGACGCCTGATGACATCATGGATGGCAAGCGTCCTGCCAAGGGACCTGTCATCGTGTTTGATGATGATCACTATTATCTTGGCGGTGTCATGGCAGAGTTATTGGTATCAGAAGGCCATGACGTGACAATCATTACCCCTGAGACGATGGTTGCCGCCTGGACCCGCTACACGCTGGAACAGGGCCATATCGAGAAACGGTTGAAACAGGCGGGCATCACCATCCTGACACGGCGCAATATGCTCCGAATATCCGGGAGCGAGGCGGTTGTTCTCAATACCCTGACCGATCAGGAGGAGACATTACAGGGTGCCGTTGTCTCTGTGACCATGCGGCTGCCCAATGACGGTTTGTACAATGATTTGATGGCGTTGGGTGAAGGTCCGCTAAAAGCGGGCATCAAGTCAATCAAGCGCATTGGCGATTGCCTTGGCCCGGCCATGATCGCCTCGGCTACGTATGAAGGCCATCGTTATGCACGGGAACTGGATACAAACGTTGATATTGATGTGGTCCCCTTCAAAAGGGAGCATCACAAACTGGAACTGGCCTGACAGGCGTGATTGGAACGTTATATTGGAACGCCGCTCACAATTTCTGTACAATCCCTGACAACAGGACAGGTAACACACTAACCGGGAGGTTAACATGGGTGAGATGATTTCTTTTGCGCGGCCTGATGGCGGCACGGCGGCGGGTTATCTGGCGACAGCGCAAAATGCGCGAGGGTCCATGGTGGTGTTGCAGGAGTGGTGGGGTCTTAACGACCAGATCAAAGGTGTGGCCGACCGGGTTGCGGCACTGGGATACACGGCCATATCGCCGGATCTGTACGCGGGGCGAGTGACACAGGATCCGGACGAAGCCAATCACATGATGTCCGGTCTCGACTGGGCCGGGGCTGCCAATGAGGACGTGCGCGGGGCATTGCAGTATCTGAAACAGGATGGCGGCAAGGCCGGTGTCATGGGTTTCTGCATGGGCGGTGCCCTGACGGTGATTGCCGGGGTGCACGTGCCCGAATGTGATGTGGCGGTTTGTTACTATGGTATTCCACCGCTGGAAGTTGCCGACCCCGTGTCCATGAAGGTGCCGTTTCAAGGGCATTTTGCCACCCATGATGATTGGTGCACGCCGGCTGCTGTCGGCGAATTGCAGGCGGCCCTGGCCACGTCCGGTGTTGTCAGGGAGATCTATGAGTACGAAGGCGAGCACGCATTCTTCAACGAGGTGTCGCCCGCCTACGAGCCGCATGCAGCGGCGCTGTCCTGGGAACGCACGCAGGCTTTCCTTCAGGATCATCTGTCGTAGCTTTTCCGGAATTGCTGTGTTTCAGGGAGTCTGCTGCCCGTGCTGACGGGCGGTGTGTTTCAGTATTGTAAAACTTCGTTTCAATTGTTTCAGCGGTGATGGCTGTCACACCTGATTGCGGCGCGGGCGTTCTATGACATCGCCCGTCACTGATTTCAGTGAGCTGAACCGCAACAGAATTGAAGAGAAGACAATGACAACAAACACAGCCCATATTGAAGACGTTTCCTATTTTGACGGCGATAAGGCCGAGGCCTTTGAAGAAAAATTTGTCGGTGCCCTGAATGCCGGTGCCCTGTGCCTGATGGCATCCATCGGTCACCGCACCGGCCTGTTTGATGTGCTGGACGGCATGGCACCGGCAACCAGTGCCGGGATTGCCGAGGCCTCAGGTCTCAATGAACGGTACGTGCGCGAATGGTTGGGATCCATGGTTACAAGCGGCGTTATCGAGATTGACCCCGTCGCCAAGACCTATGTGCTGCCCGCAGAGCATGCCAGCATGCTGACCCGTGCCGCCACACCCAACAACATTGCCGTATTTGCCCAGTACATTCCGCTGCTTGGCAGCGTCGAGGACGACATTGTCGAGTGTTTCAAGAACGGTGGTGGTGTGCCCTATGACAGGTTTCACCGGTTCCATGATGTGATGGCCGAAGACTCCGGGCAGTCTGTTTTACCCGCGCTTCGCGAATACATCCTGCCGCTCATCCCCGGTATCATGCAGCGTCTGGAAGACGGTATTTCCGTCATGGATCTGGGTTGTGGCCGTGGCCGGGCTCTCAATATGATGGCGGGCTGGTATCCCAATTCCACGTTTGTGGGTTTTGATCTGTCAGAAGATGCCATTGCCTATGCCCGCGCAGACGCCGAACGGGCCGGGCACAGGAATATCTCCTTCGAGGTCCGTAACCTGCAGTCATTTGATACGGATGCACCGGAAGCCATGTTCGACTTTGTGACCACATTCGATGCCATACACGACCAGCCCAATCCGCGCGGCATGCTGAAAGGCATTCGCCGGGCCATGAAAGAAGACGGCGTGTATCTGGCCCAGGATATCAACGCGTCCAGCCATCATCATGGCGACATGGATCATCCCATCGGTCCGCTGCTGTACACCATCTCCTGCATGCACTGCATGACCGTGTCACTGGCCCAGGACGGCGAAGGTCTGGGTGCCATGTGGGGCCGTGAACAGGCTGCGGAAATCATGGATGAAGCCGGGTTCGGTCATGTGGAAGTGCACGAATTGTCGCATGATATCCAGAACGCCTATTACGTCTGCCGCGCGTAATGTGATTTAGGGGGAGCCGGTTACATGATGAACCACGATCCAGACCTGCTTCTGCGTCGGGCTATTCCGGCGGATGCAAATCCGATCCGTCGTCTGGTACGTGAAACGTTTCAGATGTACGTGCCGCGTATGGGTCGTGAGTCATCACCCATGCAGGATGACTATACGGCAATTGTGAACCGCGACATTGTGTGGAAGGTGGTGTCGTACGAAGGCCTGGCCGCCGTCATGATCCTGCGTCCGGACAAAACATCCATGATGCTGGAGACCATCGCGGTGAGCCACCAGTATCAGGGCAGGGGTATTGGCGGCGCGTTACTGGACCTGGCTGAGGTCGAGGCGCGGAAGTACGGCCATGCGACTGTCAGCCTCTATACCCACGAAACCATGGCGGAGAACATTGCGATTTACACCGGGCGCGGTTACGTGGAAACGCGTCGTGAACCGTACCTTGGCATGGATGTGGTTCACATGAGCAAACAACTCGGTCACGCTCTGGCGGCTTAGGTAGCGACTGCTTCTACTGTGCGCGTTCTGCCCACAGATCGAACTCGTCGGCTTCGGTTATCTTGACCTGCACAATATCGCCGGGTTCCACGTCGAAGTCGCCGTCCAGAAAAACCGAGCCATCCACATCGGGCGCATCACCTTTGGTGCGCCCGATGGCACCTTCTGAATCCAGCTCGTCTATGATGACATCCATGGTGGCACCAACTTTGGTTGCCAGCCGCCGCTCGCTGATTTCGCGCTGCAAATCCATGATGCGTTCCCAGCGGTCGCTTTTTTCATCTTCGTCCACCGCACCCGGCAGGGCATTGGCCTCGGCACCGTCCACGGCTTCGTACTTGAAACAACCGACCCGGTCGATCTGCGCTTCATCGAGCCAGTCCAGCAGAAGCTCGAAGTCTTCTTCTGTTTCGCCGGGAAAACCGACAATGAACGTGGATCGGATGGTCAGGTCAGGACAATCCCGCCGCCAGCCTGCCAGCCGGTCCAGCGTCTTTTCGCTATGTGCCGGGCGGCGCATGGCCTTCAGCACATCCGGGCTGGCGTGCTGGAAAGGAATATCCAGATAGGGCAGGATTTTGCCGTCGGCCATCAACGGGATGACGTTGTCCACATGCGGATACGGATAGACGTAGTGCAGACGGACCCAGGCACCCAGTGAGCCCATGGCTTCGCACATATCGACCATGCGGGCGGCGACTGACTGGTCGTGCCATTTACTTTCGGCATATTTGATATCGCGCCCGTAGGCGCTGGTATCCTGCGAGATTACCAGCAATTCCTGTACGCCCGCACGCACCAGGCGTTCGGCCTCATACAGCACCTCGTTGACCGGGCGGCTGACCAGATCGCCGCGAATGCTCGGGATGATGCAGAACGTGCAGCGGTTGTGACAGCCTTCGGAAATTTTCAGATACGCGTAGTGTCTCGGTGTCAGGTGCAGACCTTCTTCCGGGACCAGATCAACAAACGGGTCATGCAGCGGCGGCACCACATCGTGGACCGCGTTGACAACGGCCTCGTACTGCTGAGGACCGGTCACGGACAACACGGCGGGATGAACGTCGCGGATGGCATTTTCATCACCACCCATACATCCCGTCACGATGACTTTGCCATTTTCCTTCACGGCTTCGCCGATGGCATCAAGGCTTTCGGCTTTGGCCGAGTCGAGGAACCCGCAGGTATTCACGACCACCACGTCGGATTCCTCGTACGTGCCTACCAGATCATACCCTTCTGAGCGCAATTTTGTGATGATGCGTTCTGAATCAACCAGAGCCTTGGGGCAGCCCAGACTGATGATGCCCACACGGGGGGCGGTTTGTTGAAGAGTGCTTTTTGACATGGCTCTTAAGTACCCACAATCGGGGTCACCAGCAAACGGTATTTGGGTAAGGAAATACAGGTTTCATTTGCACCTGTACGTTCAGGTGTGCAGGATCAGCCCATCTTAAGGGAGGACACCCATGGCCGATACAGAATCCATGAAAACACAGGCCCGCGCGGTGGTTATCGGCGGCGGCGTGACCGGCTGCAGCATACTCTATCATCTTGCCAAAATGGGCTGGACGGACTCGGTGTTGCTGGAACGGCGTGAACTGACGTCAGGTTCAAGCTGGCATGCCGCCGGTAACCTGTTTGTGCTGACGTCACCCAATAATGTGTCCGCCCTGCAAAAGTATACGTTCGAGCTGTATCCGAAACTGGCCGAGGAAAGTGGTCAGGATTGTGGTTTTTTTGCTCCGGGCGGCCTCAATCTGGCGCGAACAGAAGACCAGTACACCGCCCTGAAAATGGCACGCAGCCGGGGCAAGCGGCTGGGCGTGGAAGCCGAGTTCATTTCCTTTGAAGAAGCCCGTGAACATGCACCGTTGCTGAACACGGATCCGCTGCACGCGGTCATGTATGAGCCCATGTAGGGCCTGGTGGACCCTGCCAGCGCGACCCAGGCCTATGCCTAGGCGGCGCGCATCATGGGTGCCACGGTTTATCGCCACTCGGAAGTCATTGATACAAACCCGTTGCCACAGGGGGGCTGGTCCGT
>JAJFID010000344.1 GCA_021775325.1 Rhodospirillales bacterium | reverse complement strand
GAGCTGGTCGGCAAATTCCACAAACAGGCGTTCGACAATGGAGGAGTTGATGGTGCCCAGGCTGGACATGTGCTGTGACAGCTCACGGATTTCTTCATCATCCATGCGCTCAAACAGGCGACCGGATTGTTCCAGGCCAATAGCCAGCATGAAGATGGCCGCCTTCTGAGGGCCTTGCAGACTACGATAATCTTCCCGGCTTGCCATGCTTACGTCTTCTCCCGAGCGTTAGTTCTATTACGTTTCCTGATACATCCAGTTACGCAGAATTGAAAGTGCCTCTTCAGGATGCTTCTCAACGATCTCGCCGACCTTCTTGACGGAAGAGGCCTTAACCCGACCCTCTACCCGGTCAATATCAATGAGTTCTTCCATCTGCTCCTCTTCCGGCATGCCTTCTTCCATCATGGTAAGACCCCCGGGACCGGTGAGTGCTGGCGCACCATCGGATTGATCGGTCAACAGGTGCTCACCGGCAAGTGCAGCAGCTTGTGCGGTATCAAACAGCCTGGAGATTAGTGGGCGGACGACCAGCAGGATGACCAGAATGGCAACAACACCCAGAACCAGGAACTCGGCCAGTTTCAGCATATCGTTTTTGTCCATACCGAAGAAGAACTCCAATTCCTCTTCGGGTGCCTCAAAGGCTTCAAATTTCAGATTGATCATTTCAACGATATCACCGCGAGAGGCATCAAACCCAATCGCTCCCTTAACCAGTGTCGAGTATAAAAGCATTTCTTCATCTGTACGATCCACGTAGTCGTACTCACCGGTTTCCTCATTTAGCTTGCGGCCTCCATCAATCAGGACTGCGACAGACAATTTCTGAACGCCACCCACTTCACGCACGTGGTTTGTAACGGTTTTGGTAATTTCAAAGTTGACGGTTTCTTCCGTTCTAGATTCAGAATTTGACGAATTCAGGCCTTCCAGGGACTGGAAGCTGGGATCAGGCAGGTTGGTGCCGACAGAAACAGGGGGTGCTCCTTCGCTGTCCTGCGCGTTGGCGCTTAATTCAATGGTTTGCGTGGAGCGTACAACCTGACCGTCCGGATCAAACGACTCCTCTTCGATGCTAATGCGATCGAAATCCATTTCAGCGGAGACTTCGGCGCGAACCCGGCCAAACCCAACGGTTTGTTCAAGCAGGCCTTCAATGGTTCGCGCGATCTTGTTTTCATAGCGTTTGCGACGGTCTGCGGTTTTGTCGGCCATGGCGCTGACGTCATTCTCATCCTCAAATCCAGCCGCCAGCAGTTGACCCTTGTCATCAACTATGGAAACGCGACTGGGCAACAGATCAGGTACAGACGTAGCGATA
This sequence comes from Rhodospirillales bacterium, assembly GCA_021775325.1. Taxonomy (GTDB): domain Bacteria; phylum Pseudomonadota; class Alphaproteobacteria; order Rhodospirillales; family Casp-alpha2; genus JABJGO01. The sequence continues at coordinate 10,422 of JAJFID010000344.1, read as the reverse complement.
AGGTGCTGGACGGCAAGAATTTGACCTTTTTCAAGTCGGGCACTGCCAGACATGCGCAAAACGACGGACGCGCTGGCCTCCTGTCGTTCACGACTGAACAGTTCGCGTTTTGGAAGAACCAGGTGCACACGGGCAGAGTTAACGATCTTGATGGTCTGAATGGATTTGGAAAGCTCGCCTTCCAGGGCGCGTACCATATTCAGGTTTTGCATGAAATTGGTGGTACCCATGGTACTGGCATCGTCGAAAAGTTCATAACCGATGGAGCCACCGCCGGGAATGCCCTGATCCGCCAGCATCAAACGGGCACGCGCCACGTCCTTACTGGAAACCAGAACGCTTGAGCCATTTTCCGCGAGTTGATAGGGAATGCCTTCAGCATTGAGGGTCTGTACGACGCGCGATGAGTCCTTCCCGTCCAGATCAGCGTACAGCAAGTCCATATCCGGCGTAGCAAGGCGGGTTGTAATGTAGATGAAGAAGCCACCCATGATCAGGACGACCGCACCCATAAGCGCCAGGCGCATGGGACCGAGATTCCTCATAGCATGAAACATTGCGTCCACGATTTTCCCCTTAACTCTTAACTGCTGCCAACCCAGAAAGATTCCGGAATTTGACGGTATCCGCTGATTTCGTACCCACAAGGTAGCGAAAACGAGGTGAATATTTAGTTAACAGTGGGCAATAATTGCCTAGCTGGGATGTGTTGCTGAAACACGTATAGCGAAAAAAAACGGCTCCTCAGGGAGCCGCCATCCAAATCATTGCAAAAAAGTGGCCGGCTATTCTGCCGCGTTTGCCGTATCGCCATCTTTGCCTGCCAGATCTACCTGGCGGGCAGGTTGCCGGTAATCGGCAATACGGGTGACTTTCAGGCCTTCAAGACCATGAGAGTCAAACTGCCGTTGCCATAACAGGAACTCGTCGATGGAAAGCGAATATCGTTCACAAGCCTCATTCAGGCTGATGAGTCCGGCCCGCACGCCCGCCACGACTTCCGCCTTGCGGCGAATGACCCACCGTTTGGTATCGGGTGGCGGCAAGTCGTCTCTGGTCAGGAGACAACCATCAGGCCCGATGACGACAAGTCCTTTTGAGGCGCTGGCGTCTGTTTTGTTGCTATATGTAGGCATTGTGAATTTTCTGATTCCCAATGAACGTCTGCGGATAGGTTCATAGTACTCAGGACCTCTTAATGAACGCCTAATGCATACGGTTAATGAGCTACTAAATTCAAATATTTCTACAGGGCAGGGGACAAATTCGCTGACCGACCCCCCAAAAAGGGTGACCCCGGCTCGGACAAAGCCGAAACCGGGGTCGGGGTTTGGAACGTTGGGTATGGTTCCTATGGGTATGTGGGTCGTGACTTTCTTAAGGTTGGGGTTAGGGGTTGGTTTCAAGGTGATTACTTGATCCGGAGCAATTCATCGAGCATCTCATCCGCTGTGGTAATAATCTTTGCCGCAGCAGAGTAGGCTTGCTGCGTCACGATCATGGCGGTGAATTCTTCGCCCAGATCCACGGTTGATGATTCCAGGGCGGCACCTGTAACAGCACCGGCTCCACCTTCACCCGCTTCACGCACGGTTGGCATACCGGAGAAGTCAGTTTCGATGAACACGTTACCCGTCAGGGAATTCATGCCATTCGCATTAACAAACGTGGCGACCGGGATCATGAACACAGGTCGTGTTACACCATTATCAAACAACGCTGTGACAACACCATCTTCACCGACGCTGACACCGGCGAAGTTACCGAACTGGGCACCGTTCTGTGAAATGAAGTTGATCTGGTAGGAACCTGCAAACTGCGTCATGCCATCGGCAACGTTTGTATTGCCCAGGAACAAGCCAATACGGGTGTCATCGGCGGTGGAGGTGAACTCCTGATCCGACGCGCCGTTTGCCCACTGGATATCAATGTTGTCTACATTGAATTCGGAAGGCGTGCCATCACCGTTGAAGGATACACCGGCTTTCTTCGCGCCAAATGACGTTTCAATCATGGCCATTGTTTCACCATCAGATGCCGTGTTTGCCGCCAGCGTGCTGGAATCCACCCACTCACCTGTAATCAGGCCGGTTGAGTTATCGCCTGTTGTGGAGTCCATGACGATATTGACTGCATCACCGATGGTGCTTTGCTCAAATATCAGACTGGTACCATCCGCAGAAAACCGTGACGAAGCGCTGATGCCCGTATTGGCAGCAATATCAGATGCCAACTGGGTGACGATTCCGGCAACCGAAGTCGCCGAGCTGATGTCCACGTAATCCACATTTCCACTGGAATCCGTGGTAATCGCGATCTTCATAGCAGTATCAGTGGTGTTGTCTGTTGGGAGCGTCGTCGTTACCGCACTGGCGAACTCAACATAAGTGCTGCCGTCTGTACCAGCGACGGTGAGGGTGAGATTGTTGCCCGTATCTTCGGCACTGGTGACCACCACCACATCACCGACGGAATAGTTGGTGAATGTATTTGCAGATGCCGTGATCCGGTCACGAAGTTTGTCAATGGTTTCACCGACCACGTTACCAGCTTCTGTCGCAGCGAATGTTCCTGTGGCAAACGACATTGTACTGCCGTCCGAGGACACGGCTGTTACAGTAAAGGTGCCGTTGTTACCGCCTGTGGTCATGCCCGCTGTTGTGATCTGGTCGCCGACCACGAAGGCTGAAAATGCGCCAGCAGCAGCCGTAATGGTATCGGCTGCCGCACCGTTGTCATTGATGGAAAAAGGAACGGCGAGACCAGTGATTTGATCTGTGCGGCCACCGATAGCAAAGTCTGCATCGATAGCGAATGAGTTCGCCGTGGAGGCCTGGGCTGGTTGATGAAGCCGGAAGGTCTTGGCGACGCCTGTCGTTGCCGGTGTAATGACAGTGTCATACTCGTTGTACGCTTGAGTTGGTGCGGAATTGTTTCTGATCACCACGGATGAGGTTGACGTTTCTGTGGCGGTGCCGACAATATCGCCGCTGGCTAGCGTAATGGTTGAGCCATCAGCCGCTACGGCTGAGACGGTAAATGTGCCGTTGTTCTGGCCGCTGCTTGCGGAACCAGTGACACTGACGGTGTTGCCAACCTGCCAACCTGTAAATGTTCCCGCGATGCCGGAGATAACGTCTGTCCCTGATGTGAACGTAATAGGGTTTGCCAACGTGGGCGCAACAAAGGGTGCCTGGAAGTCAATTCGCGCCCCATGTTTGTAGGCGAAATCGACGGCTGGAATAGTAAACGTTCCCAGGTTGCCGTTTGCCGCGATCTGATTGACCACAAGAATGTTGCTGACATCGACACCGATGGATGCGCCCATGGTGGATTGGGTGATCTTCATTTCTGAACCGTTGTCCTGAAACCGGCCGCTTCCCTGCAGGTTCGATGCGTCAATGGCCGCTTTCAGCAGAGGCGTAACGTCGGTAGCCGCGGTGATGGTAGAGGCGCTGATATCGACCTGGCGTGTGGTCGCGGTCTCGGTTACGCTGCCGTTGGTATCAAATTCGAATGTGATGGCGACGCCCGTGCCATCTGTAATGACAATCGTTTGACCATCTGCTGGAACGCCGGTGAATTCCAGGAGTCCCGAAGCCGCAAAGACATCTGGCGACGCGTCCGTAGAGTCTGTTCCATGAACTTCCAATGTTGCAGCACCGGCTGGTGTTTCCACAGAAAGACCCCAGGCATTTTCCCGGTCCTTTTCCCATACCAGTTCCAGGTTTGAGCTGTTACCAAGTGTATCGAACACAACCACGTTAGATTTGTTCTGGCTGCCGATCGTCGCACCAGCAGGAAGGTTGGCGCCAAGACGGATGTTCTTGGTTTCCGAGGCCGTGCCACCAATGGTGTTCAGATTGATGGGTTGTAAATCATCATTGCTGACGATGTTGTCGTTGATGGAAATGGTGTCGCCATTGGCATCCTTGTAGGCTTTGATAAAAGTATCGCTACCAACTTCTACGGTTGTAAAGCCAGTGGTAGTCTGGCCCGCGGAAAGCAGGGGCCAGCCTTGAAGATACCAGCCAGCCGTGTTTGCCAGGAAACCATCCTTGTCTACGCTGAATGAACCGGCACGGGTGTAGGCAAACAGACTTCCGTCAGTAGCTGTAGGTTGCTCATTGACGACGTAGAAGCCCTGACCTGAAATGGCGAGATCGGTGGCTGACGTGGTCGCCTGCAGCAGACCCTGGGAGTCGATCTTGGTCTGAGGCGAGGATTGCACACCGCCGGGAGAGTACTTGGTCGATGAGACCTGTGCTGTCACCAGTGTCTGGAACTGTACGTCGGTACTCTTATAACCGATGGTGTTCACGTTCGTGACGTTATCGGCGATTGCACCGAGAGCGCTTGATTGGGCACTGAGGCCCGAAACGCCTGAAGATAATGCACCGAACAAACTCATGACTTTCTCCTTTTATGTGCGACCTGCTTCTGATTGTTCAGGATCGCTTCTTTCATTTCTTGCCAGACCGGGTCATCGGACCATGATCTGTGTTGTTGCGTCTGGTCCGTGACTATCGGACCGAAATTACGTCATCCACCGTGTATTCCGTTCCACCGAGGTCCAGCGTGGCGACACCATTCTCAATACTGACACCGGTAACAGTGCCGGTAACCGATTGGGTAACACCGACGGCCTCGCCTTCGTTGTCGAGAGCCGAAACCGTAACCGTGTAGACGTCGTCGGGAACAGGAAAGCCGAAGTTGTCCACGCCATTCCATTCAAATGTATGTTTGCCGGGTTCCGTTTCGCCGCCGGTAAAGAACACCACACGACCAGTATCGTCGGTAACAGTGACCGTGGTGGAATCTGACCGTCCCGACAGCTCGTAGTCGGCACGCGCCGCGCCGTTTTCCAATGGCATTTTGTTGCCACTGACCTCGACCTGCGTACCAATGTAACCGACAGCTGTTCCCAACAGACTTGTCTGTTGCAGATCCAACATGTTTTCGAGATGTTTATTACTCTGGATCTGTTGTTCCACACTAGCAAACTGAACCAGTTGAGACGTGAACTCATTCGGATCCATAGGGTCCAGTGGGTCCTGGTGTTTAAGCTGTGTCACCAGCAAATTCATGAACTGATCCAGATCCTCAGCGAGTTTCTGTTCGGAACTCTGGGATTGGGTCAGTGCGTCGGCTGTTGAGCCAATTGAGTCTAACATTGTGTTGTCCTTAAGCCCGGATATCGACCCGTGTGTCGGAAATGAAACCGTCAAGATCACCGTTGAGCAGGCGGGTGGCCAATTCAGCCTCCAGGTCGCCGTCAACTTGATCTTCTTCATCTCCTGCCAAACGGTTGTCGGAATCGGAATCGTCGGGGTTCTCCTGTTGATCCCGTAAACTAAAACTCAGATCTCCCGCATTTGCCTGGAGGCCTGCATCCTGCAAGGCTTTTTCCAGGTCACGAGAGTCATTACGCAGTGCTTCTAGTGCTTCCGGGCGGTCTGCAATGATCTGCGCCGAAACCCTGCCGTTCTGACCAACTTCCAGCTTCACTTCCACGCGACCAAGGTTGTCTGGTCGCAACTGGATTGAAATGCGGTCCATGCCTTCGGCAATTGCTTTACTGATGTTCACCGATATTTGCTGGACGATCGGTTGTGGCTGCTGTGCCGCGCGTGGAGCCTGTGCCGCCTGTGGGCGTTGAGCTGCGGCAGTTTGCTGAGCCTGAGTTCCAGGCGCGATTGCTGAATTACCACTGGATGCTTCGGTGCCGCCGGTATTTCCGTGCTGTCCGGCAGTCGTCTGAACCAAGGCGCGGGTTAAACTACGTTCACCAGCGTTCGCCGCAGCGACTTCAGTCGCCTGGGTAGCGACCTGAACCTGTGCTTGTGTCTGCGCTCCGTTCTGGCCGGCGGCATTGTTCGCGGCGGCCTGGAACTGCGGCGGACGTACAGTGGATTGCAGGCCAGTTGAGGTCTGGGTGCTGCCTTCGCCATTTTGAGCCGCCAGAGCGCTGGAACTCAATGACTGTGAGGGTTGAGAAACAGCGATATTCGCCCGATTCTCGACGTTGACGGACACCTTGACCGGCTTGTCAGGTCTCAGGGAGTCGGCCAGCATTTTTGCCTGTTGCTGGGCCAGAGTCTGGTCGGTTGGACGGCTGGCTGTGTCAGTCGCGGCACCGGATTGACCTGTTCCCTGACGCACAACCTGACGCAATGCCTGTTGGGTCTCGCCATCAACATCCTGTTCGCCAACCGGGGTACTGCCCGGCAACTGCTGAACAGGTCCGTCCGCGGCCCTGCCGGCGTTTGTTCCCGTGGCGGCATCTCGGAGGTTCATTGCTGCAGCTTTGACGGTGTTGTTCTGATCCGAGCCCTGCGCTGCATTAATCAGGCCTGCCAAGGCGGGTTCGAACGCGGGGTCATTTGATGCCGTTGTATCTGTAGTCTCGTGGGGCGCGGTATCGGAGGAGACAAAAGTATCGTCCGTATCTGCATCTTCGGCACTATTTGCATCAGATGCGTCTGCTTCGCCTGACTGACCCGCTCCATCGTCGTCTGCAGGTGCGTCTTCGCTCGCTTGATTGTCGCGATTGTCTCTGGGCTCATGATCCTCACGCGCATTGTCATCACGACTTGATGTTTTCTCTACGCGGTCATCAGATGGGTTTTCGGCGCGTGCGTTGTCATCCCGCTGGGCATTGTCAGGTGCATCCTTGCGGCTTATGGCTTCGTCTGTTGGGGCGTGCGTTTCTGTATCGTTGTGATGGTTGTCATCACTGGTCTTGTTGATTGATGCAGGATGATCCGACAGACTGGAGAACAATTCACCAACCCCGACAAAGGGTATTCGAATCATATCGGCAAACGGCAAGCTTGATTTTCCTGTTTCTCCAATGCCGGCGTCGGTCCGTTGCCCGTTCTGAGCGGTGCCGTTATTTGCCTGTATCGCAACTTTCTGTAGATCCATGATAACATATCCCGAATTAGACACATGTGCTGGGCATTAATACGCAAGACCTTTGCCAAGTTTTCTCAATAGTCTAAGTGCTTGTAAATACACGACTTTGTTCCTCATGGGTGATCTGATATGATCAAATATTGTGGCATTACGGCAGATTTCTCCGCGCCCGCTAGGAAGATTATGCCTAGCGCCTGGAAGATTGATGCCATAGGGACTTGACCCGATGTTTCCATGATCCATATTTTGAGGTACAGAAAGTGCGTGCGCAGGTATGATGGCCGCACGAGTTCAGGGCAGAACGCTCGAAAGGAGAACGCCATGCCACTTAAGCTTGAAATGAAAATGGGTGATCGGATAATTATCAACGGCGCCGTCGTTGAGGTCGCTTCCCCTCATGCAAAGATCATCGTCCTCAATCAAGCCGCGCTGCTGCGTGGCAAGGAAATCCTTTCTGAGGAACAGGCGGTAACGCCAGCAACGCGCGTCTATTTTGCACTTCAGAGCGCTTATCTGTTTCCGGATTTTGCCGAACAGTATCTTCAGCAATTCGAGGAATTCGTGGAACAGTACCGGCTTGCCTGTCCCAGCGCCGGCGAGATTGTGGAAAAAATCAAAGACGAAGTATCAAATGGCCAACTCTATCGGGGACTGAAAAAAGCCCAGGAGTTAGTGGGGCACCAACAGGGCGTCCTGCACGAGTTTGAGGAACAGTTGTTGGCCATGGTCGATGACGATATTGAGGGCGAGTCTATAGAATCTGGTCCCGGTAATGAGTCTGCAAGTGTGACGGATGCCACACCATCATAAGTGAGCGATGCTGATTTTTTTTAGAGAACCAACTTCGGATAGTGGACGGCCAACATGTCGCCGCACTGGGTCTGAACAAGGGATTTCAGATCTTCACCCATTTCGTAATCTGATTCTGATTCAGCTTCATTCGTAACATTGACGATCAACGGGTTTAAACCACTGGCACCTGTGAAGTCCTGTAGTTCAGAAAGAAACTCATCTGTATTACTGGATGCGTCTTCATATCGGACCTTTAACAATCGATCAGATGAAAATGCCAGATAGTCCCGCATCATGACGTTCCATGCCTCGCAGATTTCCCGGACGTTCGTATGGGGCTGGTCACGTAGAGAATCCCGCACAACATCCAGCGGATTTCTATAGATGAAGATTGATTTCGAGTTTGGGAACATGGACATCAGGTCGTTGATCCTCGAACTGATAACGCCAGCGCGGGCCATCGACCAAACACTTTTTCCTTGTTCCTCGGCGAAGCTTTGCGCAGTAAAGGGCAAGTTGTAGACGACGGAAAACAATGATGCAGCGTAAAGGTCTGATGGCGGTCCAAGGTCAGGCATCCATTTTGCCGGGTCCCCTTCCAGAGCGCGGCTCAGAATCGTGTTTTCCCATTCCTTATGTTCCTGATGCCGTTCTATGAGTCCAACTGACCAATCAATCAAACTCAAGACCTCATCAAACAGATTGTCGCCATAACAAATGCTGTTTTCGCCCGTGCAAAAAGCCCTTTGCAACATTGCGGCTCCGCCATGATTAATGGGCGCGGTAATGAAAATGGGTGAAATTTTGTCAGCATTGGGGGGGAGTGTAACTTCGAGATCCATATCGTCGCGCCTCTGTCAATCATTGGACACTGTCGCGCAGCGTCAACTAACGTCTTCCCGTTATCATAGAAGTGTATGGTTAACGAAACTTTACCGAAGTTATAGGTATCATCGATGCGGGAGGTTACTCCGGGGTATCATCTGCAGAATTTCCTGTACAGAATCGTCAACGGTCGTCGCATGCTGCGCACAGAAGGTATCGGCAGCTTCGATGTTTTGATTTACTATTTCCGGGGCCAGCAATTGTTGTCTGATCTCCGACTCCAGGTCCCTGACATCTGAAACCTGTTTCGCGGCTCCATGCTCAACCATGCTGTCCGACAGTTCGGCGAAATTGGACATATAGGGTCCAAAGATTACTGAGCATCCGATCCGTGCTGCTTCATACGGGTTTTGACCACCGCCGGGACTTATTAACGATTTTCCCATGAACACCACCTGGCACAGACGGTAAAAAATACCCAGCTCGCCGATGGTGTCAGCAATGTAGATTTGTACATCAGCAGTTATGGGTTGGTTGCCTGACCGTTGGGCAACAATCAGGTTTTGGCTGACAAGCATGTCGGCAATTGCTTTGCCCCTGTCCGGGTGTCTCGGAACGAGGATTGTCAGGAGGTTGGGAATGTCGCGTATCAGCGCATTGTGAACCTCTGCGGCAATACGATCCTCTCCAGGGTGTGTGCTAGACATCAACCAAACAGGTCGGCCTTTTGTCACCATAGCGAGTTGGTCAAGTTGAACAGAGTCATAGGGCAGGGGAGCGGCGCCGAGTTTAATGTTGCCCGTGTTGTGGACATTCCTGGCTCCAAGTTGCTGCAGGCGTGTGGAATCTTCCTCACTTTGCGCGAGACATAAATCAAAACAAGCGAGCATACCACGTACAAATGCAGGAACGCGTTGCCAGCGTCGAAATGATCGCTCGGAAACCCTGCCGTTTAACAGGATAAGTGGAATATCACGCTCACGTATGCCCCACAGTGTGTTGGGCCAAAACTCGGATTCGACCCATACGGCCGCACAAGGCTGCCAGTGATCCAGAAATGCTGCGATCCACGCAGCACGATCCAGTGGCACAAACTGGTGTATGGTATGATCGGGTAGCCGGGGTTTAACAATTTCTGCCGACGTTACCGTCCCTGTCGTCAACAAGGCCCAAGTGTCTTCGCATTCTGCAAGAATCTGTTCGATGACGGGCAATGTGGCCAGCGCCTCGCCGACACTCGCGCCGTGAAACCAGATAACACGCCCGTGGGGGCGGGGGATGGAGGAAACTCCCTCACGCTCAAGAATGCGTTGCGCATTCTCTTTGCCCAGCTTTATGCGCTTGCGCTGATGGTGTCGCAGGACCGGCGTACCCAACGCCAAAGCCACAGCATAGGCCTTTCGACAAATATGGAATGCGATATGATTTGCCATGCCACTGTTAATCCCCGGCTCTATCGCCGGATATGGCGCACCGAATGTTGCCTCGGTTTACCACAGTTCAATCCGCAGGTTTTATGAACTCCATGACATACCGGTCCCGGTCACCTTGTCCCAGCACCCGGACAAACTTGAAGCCGGGAAACAAGACTTCCAGGCTTGAGGTCAGGCTGTCCAGGTTTTCGTGTTCCCAGACAGTGGTTTGAATCCACTGGCCGTCTATGGGCTTGGCGCCCTGCTCCTTCAATCGACATTCAATGATGATCCGGTCACAAAGCTTGGCGATGCGGCTCGCATTTTCGTGAATATTTGCAGTGTGGTGGATCACTGAGAATAAGAGGATCGTATCGAAATAACCAATTGGACCCCCATTGTCCACATCATGACATTGGAAGTTGATGCCTGGTTTATCGACGATGTTTGCTACAATCTGTGCGCCCTCGATGAC